>JAEKFU010000339.1 GCA_016522385.1 Pseudomonadota bacterium | reverse complement strand
GCGTTATACTGCGCCGGTCAGGAGGCCGTTAGTCTTGATGATGTCAATGCAGTTTGCGGCGATACATCGGCGCATTCCATTGAAGATATGTTAGATGCGGTGTTTGCTGGCGAAGCCGGTCACGCCTGCGCTTATTTCACCCATTTGTGCGCCAGTGGCGTTACAGCAACAAGACTCCTCTCCATGATACAGTTACACGTGGCCAGGCTTCAGGGCCTGTGCTTGTCCGTCCAGGCCGGAGAAAACGCCAATGCTGCGGTCAAGTCGGCCAGGCCGCCAATTTTCTTTCGCCGTCAAGCCTCTTTTGTGAGACAGCTGCAGATCTGGCAAATGTCTCAGCTTGAAAGCGCCGAGCAGACGGTCCAAACCGCAATCTCCCAGACAAGACAGCTGCCGGCGTTGGAAACGGAAATTGCCGAACGCGCTCTCTTGTCGCTTTCCCGCAATGCGCAGGTCAATCGATTAAGAAATTTTTAGTCCGTATACTGAGTTACCGGCTTGCGGCTCAACCTCGCAGCTATTTCGTCAAGCTGCTCAAGTGATTTGTAACGGATGATCACCTTTCCGCCGGCCCGCCCCTTGTCGTTGACTTCGATCTTCAAGCCGGTGGCATGCGACAGCTGACTTTCCAGGTTCCGCACGTCGGCCGATTTCCTGTCACTGACCGACCTTCCCTGCTTCCTGGACGGCGCCGCACTCTGCTCCCGCGTCAACTGTTCGGCCTCCCGAACGCTGAGGCCCAAATTTATGATCTTGTCGGCCAGCTCGCCCGGCGCGTCCGTGGCGACCAGTGTGCGGGCGTGGCCGGCAGACAACAGTCCATCGGCGATCAGATTGCGCACGTTGTCCGGCAGGTTGAGCAGTCTCAGGCTATTTGCCACATGACTGCGGCTCTTGCCTACCGCATCGGCTAGCTGTTGCTGGGTATAACTGAACTGTTCGATCAGTTGGGCGTAGGCTGCCGACTCCTCCAGAGGGTTCAGATCCGTACGCTGGATATTCTCCACCAGCGCTACTTCCAGTGCCTCACCATCGTTCAGCTCTCGGATCAACACCGGCACATCGTGCACACCCGCCCGCTGCGCTGCCCGCCAACGCCGTTCACCGGCGACGATTTCATAGGTCGTGCCATCCCGGCGCGGCCGAACCACAATAGGCTGCAGCAGGCCTTTCTCAGAAATGGATCTGGCCAAATCCTCTAGCTCTTCATCCCGGAATTGCTTGCGAGGATTGTTCGGGCTGCCATATAGGATCTCGATCGGCATATGCCTCAGGTGACGTATATCTTGTACAACGCTCTCCTCGGTGACATCGTCTCCGATAAGCGCCGCTAACCCCCTGCCCAGTCGCCGCTTAGGCTGCGTGTTCATACTGCGTCCAATCTTTCAATAGTCCGTCTGGTTCCACCAGAACGACAAAACACCCTGGCCCGTCCATCCATGAGTCATGCCGCGCGCAGTTCTTGTTCTCTGCGGATGATTTCCGAAGCCAGACGAATATAGGCCTGGCTGCCGGCACATTTGTTGTCATACAGCAACACCGGCTTGCCGTATGACGGCGCCTCGGACACCCTGACATTGCGCGGAATGACTGTTTGATACACCTTTTCCCCGAGAACTTCGCGAACGTCCTGCGCCACTTGTTCTGATAGCGAATTGCGCCGGTCGAACATCGTCAGCACAACACCCTGAACCGCCAGCTTTGAATTGAGGCTGGCGCGCACCCGTTCGACCGTCTTCAGCAGTTGGCTGAGGCCCTCGAGTGCGAAAAATTCACATTGTAGCGGCACTAGCACGGCATCGGCTGCCGACAGTGCGTTCACGGTCAGCAAATTCAGCGACGGGGGACAGTCCAACAACATGTAGGAGTATCCCTGCCCCTTAGTCTGGTTCTTTGCGAGTTTGTCGATCGCGTCCAGCAATCGGTAGGTCTTGCGATCGAACGTGGATAGTTCCAGCTCTGCACCAAGCAAATCGAGCGTCGATGGCGCACAGTCCAACCTCGGTATGCCTGATGAAACGATGACATCCTCCAGATCAGACTCGCCGATCAGGACGTGATATGTCGACTGTTGCGTGGTCCGCCGCGCAACACCAAGGCCGGTACTCGCATTGCCTTGCGGGTCAAGATCGACGACCAACACATGCTCTCCCACCGCAGCAAGCGCAGTGCCCAGGTTAATCGCTGTCGTGGTCTTGCCCACACCACCCTTTTGGTTCGCAACGGCTAGAATGCGTGTCCTGTCAGGCGCTGCATTATAATCATAAGCATGCGACACGTCGTATCTCCCTGATTTCGAGAATCCAGCTACGGGAATGGGCCACACTCGCGTGCTTTGTGTGATCGATACTCCAGTATTTTGCAGATTCGGTCAATTCGGTGTCCACATCTTGTCCTTTATGAAACAACCCGATTGCACCGCGGTCAAAATATGCTTCGGTTAGCTCCAAAAGTCGCGGCAGAGGTGCCAACGCCCTTGCCATGACTATATCCACTGCTGGTGGACGGGCAGAAGCGATCAATTGCTCGGCGCGGCAGTTATGCACAATTGCCGGAGTGCCCGTGATTCGGATCGCCTCGCGCAAAAAAGCTGCCTTCTTGCCATTGCTCTCCACCAAATGCACATCAAACTCCCGCGCTTGACCGTAAGCAATCGCCAGCACGAGACCCGGCACCCCTGACCCACTGCCCAGATCCATCATCGTACGGGACACTGACGGAACCAGCGGCATGAGCTGAAGCCCATCGGCGATGTGGCGCGACCAAACCTCACCAACCGTCGATGGTCCGATGAGGTTGATTCGCTTTTGCCATTTTAGCAGCAAGTCAACATAGAGGCCTAGCTTGGCCAGTGATTCACGTGAAACAGCGAAATAGGACGCAATCTCTTCTGGCGAGCTGACGTCGGCCATCAACCTGATCGACGCAATTGCGGATTGCGGACATGCGCCAGTATCAAGGTGAGTGCGGCGGGCGTGACGCCATCGATCCGCGCCGCCTGGCCAAGCGTTGTCGGTCGTACACGATTAAGCTTTTCGCGGACTTCGTTCGACAGCCCAGCCAAGCGGCCGTAGTCCAGCGCTGACGGGATCGGCAAAGCCTCATCGCGACGAAATGCTTCTATATCGAGTTGCTGCCGGTGCAGGTAACCTGAGTACACCGCATCGATCTCCAGCTGCTCGCGCGCATAGTGAGGCAAGCTGGCCAGGTCCGGCCAGATTTCGGCCAAGTCGAAGAATTCGATGTTTGGGTGCCCGAGGAGATCGATCACGTTGCGGCGTTTGCCGTCCAAGTTGATCATCAAGCCCTTCGCCTCCGCTTCATTCGGTGTCATGGTCAGATTATGGGCCATTTCCCGCGCTTCACGCAGGACTTGGGATTTCAATTCAAAGTACCGCCGTCGTTCAGGTCCAACAATGCCGGCGTCTATCCCGACCGGCGTCAACCGCTGGTCGGCATTGTCAGCCCGCAGTAGCAATCTATATTCAGCCCTCGATGTAAACATCCGGTAGGGTTCACTCACACCGCGTGTTACCAGATCATCAATCATCACCGCGATGTAAGCCTGCGATCGGTCAAGCTTCAGCGGATCACCGCCGGACGCTTGGCGAGCCGCGTTCAAACCAGCGATAAGCCCCTGCGCGGCAGCCTCTTCATAGCCCGTGGTGCCATTTATCTGCCCAGCGAGAAATAGATTCGCCAGCTTTTTTACTTCCAGGCTCGGCTTGAGTTCGCGCGGATCGACGTAGTCATACTCGATGGCATACCCGGGCCGAAGGATTCGTGCCGCCTCCAGTCCGGCTATGGAGCGCACGAAACTCGCCTGCACATCTTCGGGTAGCGACGTCGAAATTCCGTTGGGATAAACCGTATGGTCATCCAGGCCTTCGGGCTCCAGAAACAGCTGATGGTGCTGACGTTCGCGAAATTTGACGATTTTGTCCTCGATCGACGGGCAATACCGTGGGCCGGTGCCTTCGATCTGGCCAGAATACATTGCCGAACGCTGCAGATTGTCTTCGATAACCCTGTGGGTGGTTTGGTTGGTATGGGTGATATAACACTCGATCTGCCGTGTAGTGATTTCAGACGTCAGAAACGAGAACGGTACCGGCGGATTGTCGCCAGGCTGGACTTCAAGCCGGTCCCAATTGATCGTGCGGCCATCTAGCCGCGGCGGCGTGCCGGTTTTCAGGCGCCCCAACTGCAGCCCCGCCTCGGTCAAAACTTCGCTTACACCGTAACTGGCCGGCTCCCCTGCCCTGCCAGCCGGGATACGCTGCTCACCAATATGAATTATCCCGCTTAGAAATGTGCCGGTGGTCAGCACCACAGCTCCGGCGCGATACTCTGAATCATCCTCACATATCACACCGGCGATCGCATTTCCGTCTCTGAAAAACCCACAGACTGCTCCCTCGATAACGCTGAGATTATCTTGATGTGAAATCAGCTCCTGGATGGCCTGGCGATAAAGCGTGCGGTCCGACTGCGCTCTCGGTCCGCGCACCGCCGGTCCTTTGGACCGGTTGAGGAGCCGAAACTGAATACCGGCTGCATCTGCCGCCTTCGCCATCAGGCCGTCCAGGGCGTCGATTTCGCGGACCAGATGACCTTTGCCCAGCCCGCCAATCGCTGGATTGCAGGACATCTCGCCGATCGTGGCGACCTGGTGGGTTACCAGGGCTGTGCGCGCACCAATCCGAGCGGCTGCGGCGGCTGCCTCAGTGCCGGCATGTCCGCCACCTATGACGATGACATCAAACTTCTGCACAGCGTGTCTTACTCTTTCGCTAGGTAGCTAACCTGAATTATCCGGTCAGACCTTTATCATGGCGACGTTTCACGTGAAACAGATTCATCAAGCCGGCGTATCCTCTTCATTTTCCGATACAAAAATCCCGGAAAATGACGTCGAGAAGGTCCTCTACATCAACTCGCCCGACCAATCGGCCGATATCACGCGTTGCCAGTCTGATACTTTCGGCAATCAGTTCCAGAGGCCGATCGCTTGCCGTCAACGCCTCTGTCACATGGGTCAGACAATCTTGCAACGCCACCCGATGGCGATGCCGTGTGATCATGGCCGGTTCGTCCGCGACATAACGATCGGCAACGATGTCCGCCAGCCTGTCAATCAGTCTTTGCACATCCGTTTCACTCAACGCCGACAAAGTCAGGTCATAGTCATTGGCAACCAGAGGACCTTCCAGCAGATCGGTCTTGTTCAGCACTCGTAACGTATCCGAATCAAGCCCCGGTGCTTTCACCGGCGTTACATCCGGTGCACTCACCCAGATCGTCAGATCGGCCTCCCGCATGTGCTGTTCCGCTCTCGCCATACCAAGTTGTTCGATCTGGTCGTGGGTCGATTGCCGCATCCCAGCCGTATCAACGAAAATAACGGGAACGCCAGCAATATCGATCGCAACTTCGATTGCATCCCGGGTGGTCCCTTCGATTGGCGATACAATCGCCGCTTCCCGCCGGGCGAGCGCATTCAACAAACTGGACTTGCCGACATTAGGCGCCCCGGCAATCACCACCTTGACGCCGTCCCGCAGTCTTTCCCCCCGGTGGCGATCATCTAGATAATCGTTAAGTGTCTCACGGACTTCAGCAAGATCTGACATCACGTGTGCCAGCGCGGTCGGTTCAACGCCATCTTCATCGACAAAATCGATCGCCGCCTCGACATGTGCTAGAACACGGGTCAATTTCGTGCGCAGTGCATTGTATCGTTTGCTTACCGCACCGAATTGCTGAAACAGAGCCTGTCGCCGTTGCGCTTCAGTGTCTGCTGCGATCAGGTCGGCCAAGCCTTCGACCGCCACAAGGTCCATCTTGCCATTATGAAAAGCCTTGCGGGTAAATTCGCCTGCCTCAGCAATTCGGCAAAGACCGGTCCCCTCCAGTTCCACTAACAGCCGCTTGATAATCGCAGGGCCACCATGCACATGGAGCTCAGCGACATCCTCGCCGGTAAACGAATGCGGCCCGGGCATCCACAACAGCACGCCCTCGTCAATCAGTTCGCCTCGTCCACGCGACACAATCTTGCGCAGCGCTGCTCTTCGAGGCACCGGTACCGCCCCGCAAAGGCTTGATACGATCTCCTGCGAATTCGCGCCACTCAATCGGATAACAGCAACACCGGCCCGCCCGGCGCCAGACGAAAGCGCATAGATCGTATCACCCGATTGTCCTGGAAGTCGCGGTGTCATCTGGCATTCAGATTTTGTAACGGAGCCGAATCCGTCAATCGGCCCAATGCCCATTGCCATCTATATTTTAGCCTTTACAGTCGATACAACAATCACCGCGGCAGTTCATCATGAATCAAAATCTCCTCGCTGAGGAAACCAGCCCCTATCTCCTTCAACACAAAGACAATCCGGTCCACTGGTTTCCCTGGGGGCCAGAAGCATTCGACCTGGCGCAGCGGGAAAACAAGCCGATACTGTTGTCCGTCGGCTACGCAGCCTGTCATTGGTGTCATGTTATGGCGCATGAGAGTTTTGAGAACGCCGACATCGCCGACATGATGAACAAATTCTACATCAATATCAAAGTCGATCGTGAGGAGCGACCCGATGTCGACAAGATCTACATGGACTCTATCCATTCGCTCGGCGAGCAAGGGGGGTGGCCGCTCACTATGTTTCTCACCCCTGATGGCCGCCCGTTTTGGGGCGGGACATACTTTCCACCTGACTCCCGGTATGGCCGTCCAGGCTTCAAGCATGTCCTCACCGAGATCGCTCGGATCTGGACTGATGAACCGGAAAAAGTCGAGAGCAACGCGACAGCCATCACTGAGTCGCTCCACCGGTCCACAGAACAGCAACAGTCCGTCCAACTATCGGAAAACCTCCTAATCGAAGCCGCCGACCTCATTGTCAAACATGTCGACCACGAACATGGTGGCCTACGTGGCGCGCCCAAATTCCCACAGACTTCGACCTTCGAGTTTCTCTGGCGTTGCTACACGCGCCATGGCGCACCGGAGTACCGAAAGGCCGTCGAGGTCTCCCTCACCAACATATGTCAGGGCGGCATCTATGATCACCTCGGAGGTGGCTTTGCTCGTTACTCGGTCGACCATCTTTGGCTAGCTCCGCATTTCGAAAAGATGCTCTACGACAATGCCCAGTTGATCACCTTACTGGCAAAGGTCACCCACGCTACTGACAGTACGTTGTTTCGCCAGCGAATCGAAGAGACGATAGCCTGGCTCTTCACGGAGATGCGCGCGCCACAAGGTGGATTTGCGGCCAGCTATGATGCGGATTCAGAAGGTCA
>JAEKFU010000327.1 GCA_016522385.1 Pseudomonadota bacterium | reverse complement strand
ACTGGGGCCGTCAAGAAGGGCATCAGCCAACCGGTCCAGTCAAACGTCCTGTCCGAGAACATACCGGCGATCTATCGCGATCCTGCCGGCCACTGGTTCGGCCTCACCCAGCGTGCGCGCGTGGTCTACGCTTCGAGGGACCGAGTAAAGCAAGACGCCATCACCTACGAGGAGTTGGCCGATGCCAAGTGGAAAGGCAAGATCTGCATGCGCTCGGGCTAGCACGTCTATAACGTTGCCTTGATCGCATCCATGATCAAACATCACGGCGAAGAGAAAGCCAAAGCGTGGTTGGAAGGTGTGAGGAACAATCTTGCACGCAATCCCGCCGGCAACGACCGCGCCCAGGTGAAAGGTGTTTTTTCAGGACAGTGCGACCTAGCCATAGGCAACACCTACTACATGGCCAAAATGATGCTGAACGACAGGCAGCCGAAACAGAAGGAATGGGCCGCTTCGGTGAAGATGCTGTTTCCAAATGCGGCGGATCGCGGCACGCACGTCAACCTTTCAGGCGTGGTCCTGTCCAAGCATGCGCCAAACCGCGAAAATGGTGTCAAGCTGATGGAGTATCTCTCCAGCGCCGAGGGCCAGGAGATCTATGCCGGCGTCAACCATGAATATCCGCTGAAGCCGGGCATTCCATGGTCCGACCTGGTGAAGTCCTGGGGCAAGTTCAAGACCGATCCGCTGTCGCTTGAGGAGATCGCCCGCCAGCGCAAGCGCGCAAGCGAGATGGTTGACGAAGTGCGCTTTGATCAGGGCCCCAGTTCCTAGAGCGGGCGCGCCCGGGCATCCAGCGTCAAATTCAGACTTTCATCCTCCGCATCATTTGCCGGCGATCATACCCGGGAGTATCGGAAAGGCTGTGCTTTCACTCGGTCAAGACGATGCGGCCGCCGGCGCTGGACAGATTGCCCGGAACGGGAATATCCGTTGATCCATAATCCGAATTCAGCACCAAATTCGGCCCCGCATCCAGGCTAAGCATTCTGGCGATAATCGCCGTATAGGCCGACTGATCGGCAACTGGTGCGTTTGCATCAACAAATAACCTACTGACTGGCAGGTAGAGTGTCCCGAGCAGCAGTCGGGCATCATTGCTGGTGATTCTGTGAACGTGTTCGGGTGAATTATTTCTATCTTCAAAGAACAACAGCCCAGCCAATTCACCGTCTTCCGGGGCCGTCAGGCTGATCGATGTATTTGAGCTAAACCTGATTTCCGTATCTGTACCGGTCAGGTAAAAGCCGACATTTTCCCCTTGGAATGTAGCGGATGCCTGCGCTTCCAGGGGGCCGTCTTTTATGATGTAGATACCCGGCTCGAATGTGACAACCGTACTCGCCGAAGCGCGCAGCCCACCACAATAAACTCCCGGCGTAAGAGTCATGCTGGCCCCGGTTGCTTCGAAGTTGGTGAAATCACACAGTCCGACAGCTGGAGGAACACGATCGACCAATGGATCCGGCACTGGCGGACAGTCGGTCGTTGCGGATGGATTGTAAGCGCTCGGTGCGCCACCGGCGCCACCGCTGGAACAGATCAGATCGGCGGTCATGTTTCCGCTGTCATCAACGCGAATGGAGTCATTGCTCACCGAATTCGAATATACGCCACAGTCGTCGGCCGTGAGTTGTGCATTTCTGCGGAGATGGACGGTGCGGTTTTGTGTCTGTTCAAGGCCGATCACGCATATTTTGCCGCCGCTGACCACCTGCGCAGTTGCCTGAGCTGTGATTGGTGTCACCGCGTCAGACAGGAGATGTGCAAAGAATGGTGCCCAATCTTCGGTTAAGACAACTTCTGCGGATGAATCACCGGTGTCGATGTTGACGGAGACTGACAGGGATGAGTCAGCCAGTTCTGTTTTTAGCGTCACCATATTGTTGGCGACCGCCTCCAGCTCGGACATACTGGCGTTCGCCAACGTCATTTCGCGGGCGACAGCTATT
The DNA here is from genome assembly GCA_016522385.1 of Pseudomonadota bacterium. Classification (GTDB taxonomy): domain Bacteria; phylum Pseudomonadota; class Alphaproteobacteria; order Rhizobiales; family Aestuariivirgaceae; genus JABDJG01. The sequence goes on along the minus strand of JAEKFU010000327.1, from coordinate 1,978 downwards.
GATGCTGCATCGGCAACAGCCTGCAACGTGTTGCGCTTGGAAACCATGTTGCCGTAGTCCACGGCAATGCCCGCGCCAAGCATCAGCGCGGTGATCGCGAGCGCGGCGATGACAGCTACGCTTCCCTCATGGCAGGTTACAAAGTGCTTATTCGAGGCCCAATTTGGCATAATGCCGGTTCAACTACATCGAGAACAAAGAATTATTCCCACTAGCCTAAAGTCAATAATGAAATAATTCGGTGCGAAATTGTGTAAAATTTGAATCAAAGTTGATTGGAATGGGCCGGCGACAATTGGCCAATTCCAGTTCGCAGTGATGCAACGATCATTATTGGCACTCACTTTGACAGGACGATGCGACCACCAACACCGCTAAGCCCCGTTGGAACAGGAATATTGGTAGCCGAATAATCGGTGTTCAGGACCAGCGTGGGGTTCAGCTCAAGGGACAGCTGTCTGGTGACAATGGCTGTATATGCCGACTGGTCGGCAACCGGTTTGGCCGTCTTCACCACGAGCCTACCGTTCGGCAGATAGAATGTACCGAGCAAGATGCGGGCATTTTCGCTGAGGATTTCGTGGTCCCTCAACAATGGCGCGTTTCGATCCTCAAAGAATAGAATACCGGCCAGATCGCCATCTTTCGGTGCAGTGAACTCTACCGTTGCCTTGCTGGTGAACCCAAATGTGGCGCTGTCGCCAACAAGATAGAAGCCTACATTATCACCCGTTGCGACTGCGTTTGAGGCCACAACGAATGGCCCGTCCTTGATGATGTAGACACCGGGCTCGAATGTTGCCACGATGCCTTGACCGATTTCTATGCCTCCGCAGTACACGCCCGGTTGGAGGGTCTCCTCCCAGTCCCAGGCAACATAATCGTTGAAATCACAAGGACCGACAACAGGGGGTTGCCGATCCGCCAGTGGATCGGGCAACGGCGGACAGTCGGTAGTTGGATAGGGTGCAAAGTTGCCGCCTGTACCACTCACACCACCTGCCGAGCAGGTTAGGTTAGCCTTCAGCAGTGAGGTGCCGGTGCTGACAATGCCACTGGTGTGGGTTGAGTTCGAATATACACCACATTGCGCCGCTTCGAGGTCAGCTTTCTTGGTCAACGACACCGCACCCGCTGAAGTCTCGTCCAATGCCAGGACACAGATCTTGCCTGTTCCCACAAGCTGAGCCGTGGCGGATGCCTTGACGGACGGGGAACTTGTGGAGAATATCCGTGCAAAGTAGGGTGTCCACGTCCTCTCAATCGCGACAGTAATCGAGCTCGCGTCGTCGTTCACTGTCGTGGTTACCGCGACATCGCCATGCCCGCTGCCTGTCCCACCACCGTCGCTGCCGCTACCACCATCACTGCTCGAAGCTGACAGCATCGATGGCGCGCTAGCATCTGTCAGGTATCCAGTCGATCCGCTTTTTTCAGATGAGCCTGATGATTTCACGCTCAGGCCCAGATTGGTTCGCGCGAAGTTCTCGGCTACCACCATAATGTGCGAAGTGTCAGATGTAGCAAGGTTGATCTCTCTTGCTCCAGCAATTGCCGATGCGTCTGCTGCTGCCTGCAGTTCGGTGCGATGACGGATCAGCGAGATATAGTCAATCGCCAAGCCCGCAACCATCACCATCGCCACGGCAGCAATAGCAAACACGACGGCAACACTTGCAGTCGTGTCACCGGTGAATTTCTCAATCTGAAGCTTCGGTTTCACGCGGGCATCGTTCCAGTTCTCAACCAAATCAGCATGCCATGAACAACCGAACAAACTGACTAAACTCTAGAGACAATTTGTCTCAAATTTTACCGAATCGGCCACCCTTGGCAGCCGCTTTTGGCTGGTCCAAAATGTCCGAAAGGGGTCAAAACTCGCCTTTGGGCAGACGGCGAAATTCGGATGAATAGCGGAAGTCGATCAGTGGCAGCTTAACGGTCTCGAATGTGGCAATTTCCCCCTTATTGGCGAGCG
>JAEKFU010000291.1 GCA_016522385.1 Pseudomonadota bacterium | reverse complement strand
CTGTTGACCCAACGTGACAAGACAATCTTGCCGCTCATCTGCGCCGCCGGGATCGGGCGGAAAACAGTTACCGGAAATAGGGACAGCCTGAAATCGTTCTCAGCGGCCACATGTTCCCCGGCAGGTGTTGTCCCGTAGATCTCGGTGCCGAGCGGGCAGGTGATGTGCCATTCCGGGTTGTTGTCGATCTCGCTTTGGAGCACGCCCAGAACATCGCTCATCAGCCGGTGCGGCGCAGTGCAAAAGGCCGAGCCGAGGGAGTGGGCGTCAAGCGCATAGGACATGGTGATTGTCCCGCGACCAGGCAGACCACGGAATCGCATTTGGTCGCCGATGCGATTGAAGAAAATTGTGTGGTCGGCCTGAGCGACAGAGGTGCGAACCAGTTCGGGTACGTCGTCAGGACCCCGGATCCGTGGCGTCGTCAAGGAAAAGACTGTGGCACCACGCGTGCGTGCGCGCTCTTCGACGATCTGTGGCGCCAAGGAATCATAGTAGCCAAGCTCGGCGTCTTCCTTGACCACCAACACGGTCTGGCCGGCCGACAGGTTGACACAATTGTCCAGCAGGTTGTCGGCACCGTCCGCAGCACGCGCCCGGATATCTTGGTTTGCCGGGGTCTGATCTGACATCAAAACGGACTCTGTTCGCGGGAACCTAGAGTGCCCACCAGCGTTCGACGAGCTTGTAGCCATCCAGGTTCCAGTTGCCGGCGACCTTGTCGGGATGACCAATCTTGTTCTTGTTGAACGCCATCACATGATTGGCAAAAAGCGGAACCACCGAACCGCCGTCATCGCGCACCAGGGCTTGCATTTCCCAGTACATGCCGCGGCGCTTGTTCTCATCAAGCTCGGAACGGGCAGCCTTCAACAATGTGTTGAAGCGGTCGTTCTTCCAAAAGGTTTCGTTCCAGCTCGATTCGGCTGCATAACCCTGGGAGAACATCCAGTCCTCGGTCGGGCGGCCGCTCCAATAGCTGGCGCACCAGGAATGGTTCATCCAAACATTGGACCAATAGCCGTCGTTCGGCACGCGGTTGACCTTGATGTCGATACCAGCCTTGGCGGCATGCTCGCGGTAAAGCACGACAGCGTCCAGCGCACCGGTCCAGATTGCCTCGGATGCGCTGAGCTCGACGCTCAGGGAATTCAGACCAGCCTTCTTGAGGTAGAATTTCGCCTTGTCCGGATCGTACGAGCGCGGCGCCAGTTCGCTGTTGAAATAGCGGTTTACCGGCGAGATCGGGTGGTCATTGCCCACTGCACCATGGCCTAGAAGTATCTTCTGCAGAAACTCTTCTCGATTGACCGCATGTTTGAGCGCCAGCCTGACATTGTTGTCGCTGAAAGGCGCTCGGGTGGTGTTCATCGGCAGCGTGTAATGCAGAGTTCCGGTGACATCAAGTACGTCCACGTCGGCGTTCTTTTCGAGCAGATGCACTGTCTTAAGGTCAACCTTGTCGATGAGATCGACCACGTCCGACACCAATGCGTTGTTCCGTGCCGCGGCATCGGCGATGATCAGGATTTCGGCTGTGTCGGCGTGGGCGACTTTGTCGTTGAAGTAATTGGGATTGCGTTTCAACTGGGCCCTGACACCGGGTTCGATATTCTCAAGAATATAGGCACCGGTTCCTACACCACCGTCCGGTACCGCCGTACCGTCCTTGCTCGGCACAATGGAGAATGCGCCGGTGCTTAAAATGAACGGGTAGTCGGCGTTGCCCTGATTGAGCGTCAAGACGACGGTGTGATCGCCGTCGGCTTTTATGTCGGCGACCTGGGCGGCGAACGCCTTCATGGATGATTTGGAGGCTTCGTTGCGGTGATGGTTGATCGTAGCGACAACGTCGTCGGCGACCAATGGTTTGCCGTTGTGGAACTCGACGCCCTTGCGCAGCTTAAACGTCCACTGGGTTGCATCAGCATTTGCTTCAAACGACTCAGCCAATTGCGGCTGAAGGTTACCGTTGGCATCCACTTCGGTCAGCTGGGACAGGTAGGTGGACGACAGCATGGTAATGAAGGCGCTGCTGTCGGGTGCCGGGTCGAGAATATCGGTAGTTGAGCCTTCTGCGGTGCCGATGCGGACGTGGCCGCCTTTTTTGGGCGTTGCGGCTTTGGCCGGCTGCACGCCGAAGAGGGCGCCTGCAGCTGCTAGTGAAGCCGCCGCCGCGGTGCCAGCGACAAACTCGCGCCGATCGGGTCCGGTGGCAATTGCACCTTGTGACGTTCCGTCTTTTTTTGCCATTCCTATGTTCCTCCCAAAGGCAACGCCGATTCCAGCCCGACGCAGAGTGAGTTGCAGGCCCAATTGCGCCTCAAAACCGCCTAGCTCACGCTAAAGCCAACGCTGCAGTCTGACAATCCCTCAATTGGTTCAGCATTAACCTGGATTGTGAAACATCCTGTCTGTTCATTTCGCCGTGCGTCGGTCTGTTCACCGGTATTTGCCGATCCTTTCGCCACCAATCTTGACCCCCAGCGCATTGATGAAGCGGGTCCAATAGGCAAAAGACGCCGTTACCTGGACGGCCTGTGAGATCTCCGCGTCGTTGAGGCCGGCATTGTGCAAGGCGGCAATGTCGTGCGCGGTCATTTCACCTGGCTGACGGGTAAGCTTGCGGCCGAATTCGAGTAATCGCCCGACTTTGGCATCGAACACGTCAGACCCGAGCTGGTCTTGCTTCAGCGCAGCGAGCATGCGTTCAGCGGTCTCGGCGTCATCATAGAGGCGAAGGAAATTGTCAGCGTGGTGTGCTTCGGCGTAGTCACACTTGTTCAGGATGGCGACGTCGACGGATAGCAGCTCGGTCAGCCACATCGGCAAAGGTGCTTGTGGTGCGTGCATGATGTCCCGGTACAAACGGTCGGCTGCACCGACCGGTCCAGGGAACTGCGAGAACGCCCGATAGAGATTGTGGATCGTGCCGTCCTCGCGGCGCAAAGTGTCATAGGCCGCATTGACCTCGGTGCCTGCCTCACTCAGATCGGCGATGCTTATCCAGCAAATGTCATTGGTCACAAAGCTTCTCCTAGTCGATTGTTGGTGGCCTCACGTGTTTCGATAAGAGAAGGCTTTGCTGAAACGCCAAACCAGATAATCCCCGCAGGTGATCGGTTCCTGAGAGGCGGGATGGGCCGGGCCGAAAACCTCACGGGCATCGATCACGGTTTGCGGATCGGGGTCAAAGGCCAGCACAAGGGAGAGGCGTTCGCGGCCTGACGTGTTGACGACTCGGTGTGGAGTTGACTTGTACACGCCGTCGGTCCAGCGGGCTAGAAGGTCGGCAACATTGACAATCAGGGTGTGCTCGATTGGTGGTGCGTGGATCCACTCACCGCTGACGTCTTGCACCTGCAGCCCGCCGATAGCGTCCTGGCATAGGACGGTCAGGACACCGAAGTCGGTATGCGGGCCGACGCCGAACTGGTCTTCGCCGAGATCCGCCGGCTGAGCCGGATAATAAACGTAAGACGCCCGGCTCAGGGGGCGCGATGCCGTGCGCAAGAAGAAGTCGCTGGGCAATTCCAGCGCCAGCGCAAACCCGCGCATCAGATGATGGGCAACTGCGTGGGCGTGACGGAAGTAGTCCATGGCAGGGCCCTGCATGCCGGGCATGAAATCCGGCCACTGGTTTGGGCCACGCAGATCATGATCGTCCGGCGTCATGCCGTTCTCATCCTGATAGCCCCAGATGAAGCTCTCCTTCAAATCGGTTTTCGCCCCGTCCTGCATCCTTGCCGTGCCATGGCCAAGCCAACCGCGATGCTTGGCGGATATGCCGACAGTGGCTTTCAACTCGGCGGTATTTCGAAAAAACTGGAAAGCAGAGGTCCGTGCGGTCTCAATCACTGCAACGGGTATGCCGTGGCCCTTGATGTAGATGAAGCCCAACTCCTGGCTCGCAGCATGCAGTGCGCGGGCGACACTGACAGGATCGCTACCATCACGCAGTGGTTTAATGTCGATCACAGGGATCAGTTCAGAATCTACAAATTTGGCTGGAGCGTATGCGATTGTTTGAGCTTTCGGTACAACTGGTACAACGATTTACGCACCAACTGCATCGATAAGCAATGCAGTGCGGGGCCGGCTAGCCGTTTTCCGGCTATTCAGATGGCTTTGGCACAGTACCACCGATCAGCCTTGATACCTCAGCCGCGGCACGGCGCACTTTCGGGGCAAATTCGGCGATCACGTGATCTGGGAACCTCACCGTTGGGCCGGAGACAGAAATGCCGGCGATGGCTTCACCGTGGGCGTTGTGGATCGCAGCAGCGATGCAGCGCATGCCGGAATGACGTTCTTCGTTATCGAAGGACCAGCCGCGTTTGCGGGTGGTTTCCAGGTCGGCGAACAGGGCATCAGGAGACGTGAGGGTCTTGGAGGTGTATTCTGGCAGCCCGTTCTTTTGCAAGACCTGTTCAACCTTGTCTTGCGGCATTTCGGCCAGCAGCGCCTTGCCAATGCCGGAAGCATGCATGGGTCCGCGGTTGCCGGCACTGAAGAAGGCCCGGATCGGGTTGGGTGTCTCGACCTGACTGACAAAGACAACGTTGCCGTCATCTGCAATGGCGAGATTGGCGGTTTCGCCGGTCTCCTCCATGAGCTGACGCATCACTTCGCGGCCGGCCTCGACGAGATTGGTGCGATGGATGAAGGCGCTGCCTATGCGGAATGCCTCGACACCGATCATCCAGTCCTGCGTGGCCTCATCGAAATCGACAAAGCCGCGCTTTTGCAGTGTGGTCAGCAAACGGTGCGCGGTGGAGGGCGGCATACCGATGCGCATGGCCAGTTCCGTCAGTGTGGCCTTGGCCTGCTTTGCCAGGACGCCGAGCAGCAACAGGCCGCGGTCGAGCGCCTGGACGGTCGATCCTTGTGCATCAGGCGAGACCGTGCGTGGTCTCCCGCGCGAACGCGTTTGGGACGTTTGATCAGCCATGCCGCTGCCTCCAAAACCGGCGTTGACGGTCGATAACACAGCATATGGGTTTGGAAAAAATTTTCAAAGAGAAAATCTTATACAAACTTGAAAAAACATTATTCGTTTTATTTCAATATTTTATCTTTTCTCCAAATGAAAATGGAATATTTTTTCAGAAAAATTGCGTTTTGCAAAATTTCGGATATGCTGTCGATAGTGAACGAAGTGGAGATGAGTAGATGACTGGTCAGAACCCCGTCTTTATCCCCGGCCCGACAAATATCCCGGACCGTCTGCGTTATGCGATGAGCATTCAAACGACGGACCATCGGGCGCCGGATTTCGTCGAACTGCTTTCGCCGGTGCTTGCGGATGTGAAGAAGGTTTTCAAGACCGAGACAGGTCAGGTAATCACGTTCCCCTCGAGTGGGACCGGTGGCTGGGAGGCGGCGATCACCAATACGCTTTCGCCCGGTGACAAGGTGCTGGTTGCCCGCTTCGGCATGTTCTCTCACCGCTGGATCGATCTGTGCCAGCGTCATTATCTCGATGTCGATGTCATCGAGTGCGAATGGGGATCTGGTGCGCAGGCTGATGAGTATGGTGCGCGTCTGGCGGCAGACAAGAATCATGAGATCAAGGCGGTATTGGTTACCCACAACGAGACTGCGACGGGCGTGCGCAGCGACGTTGCCGCCATCCGCCGAGCGATGGATGCTGTGGACCACCCCGCGATGCTCTATGTCGATTGCGTAAGCTCGCTGGCGTCGATGGATTTCCGTATGGACGAGTGGGGGGTCGATCTGGCAGTGTCCGGCTCGCAGAAGGGTTTCATGCTAGCGACCGGCATGGCGATCATCGGCGTCAGCCAGAAAGCGCTGAAGGCGTGCGAGACAGCCAAGTGTCCGCGCTGCTTTTTCGATTTCCGCGATATGGCGAGCGCAAATGCCCATGGCGGGTTTCCCTATACGCCGCCTTTGCAGATCATGTACGGATTGCGCGAGAGCTTGAAAATGCTGTTCGAGGAGGGCCTGGAGAACGTCTTTGCCCGGCATTACCGGATCGCTGAGGGCGTGCGTGAAGCGGTTCGCGCCTGGGGATTTGCGCTGTGTGCAAAGTCGCCGGAGCTTTATTCCGATACGGTCAGCGCGGTTTATGTTCCCGAAGGCTTTGACAGCGATGTGCTGACCAATCATGCATTTGACACCTATGGCGTTTCATTCGGCGTTGGTCTTGGCCAGATGACCGGCAAGGCGTTCCGCATCGGCCATCTGGGGTCGATGACCGACGTCATGGCGCTGTCTGGACTGGCGGCGATCGAGATGGCGATGAAGGATCTGGACTATCCGATCGAACTTGGCTCTGGTGTTATTGCTGCACAGCAGTACTATCGCAAAACGTCCGGCATTGCCCATTCGCAAGCCGCGTGAGGCCGCCATGAACGATATGCCCCCCATGAGTATTCCCACCTATGATGACGTCACGGCAGCGCATGCCCGAATTGAGCCTTACATTCATCGAACACCGGTGCTGACATCGAGCTACTTCAACTCGTTGAGC
>JAEKFU010000141.1 GCA_016522385.1 Pseudomonadota bacterium | reverse complement strand
ACAGTGCACCTTATCGATTGCGGTCTTTTCGTTAAAGGGCGGTAGAGGTGGACGAGTCATCGTTCAGTTCCTAAGGAGCGAATCTGTTCCTGAGCGTGTCCGGCCGCCAGCGCGAAGGACACCCTGGCGGCCGGAGCCATGTGCGCCGGAAGGGGTGCGGCACCTGTTGGTGAATCAGGTGCCGGCCATGATTGCCGCAACTGCCGATTTGGTATCGGTTACGTGGCTTGCGATCATTCGGAAGTTAATCAGAGCAGCTTGGTACCCGTCATACCCCGGCACCTGAGCGGCCGCCGTAGCGTCGGTGACAACCATGACCTCGAAACCTTCTTCAACAAGTGCCCGCATGTGGGATTCCGTGCACAGGTTTGCGGACATGCCGGCGATGATCACCTTGTCGATGCCCTGCTTGCGCATCTGCAACACGAGATCATTGCTTTCCGGTCCAAACACTTTGTGAGGGCTGGTTACCACCGTTTCGCCGTCATTGATGTACTTCTTGTACTGATCGAGCCAATCGGCGCCTGATCCTTCTAATCCGGTCGTGGAGAGGGGTCCCTCGCGATTGAACATGCCTATCTTGTGCATCAAGGTTTCAAGAGCACCTTCAAACTTCCAACCGTGATCATGCGGATAGTAGTAGTGCGGGGAAACGAAGACAGGCATTCCGGTGGCCTTGGCTGCTGCGAAGAGTTGATCGATGTGCTTCACGGTGCCATTGGCTTGGATGTTCTTGCCCACAACACCCCAAGTGACACCCTCAGGGCTCAAAAAATCATTCTGCGGATCAGTGACCAGCAGAGCGGTCTTGCCGTGAACAATCTCGAATCCGGGGTCGGGCAAGCCGCTGTTGTCCGCGTGGACAACGCCCCCAATAACTGACATCGCCAGCGCTGCCGTCGCAGCCAGCGCAATGGCGCTTGTGCGCATTTTGTTTCGAGAAACTTGGATCGAGAGGGTCTTCATGATGGTCTCCGTTAGGTTGCGCGCGGCGCGCTGTCGAAAGAATGCTCAAGAGGTACCGATCGGTACACTTTGAGATCATACCTCTGTACCGATCTGTTAACTATGTCAAGAGGAAAATTAGTTAATCAACCTGAGCGATCGATAAAGAGTCGGATAAAACGTTGAATTTGCTGCAAATAATTTTTGCCCTTGCGTCTAAAGAGCATTCATATTATGTACAGATCAGTCAATTAACGGGTTTAATATGAGACCAACCAAGCGAGACGAACTGGTTCAAAGGGCGCTGCAGGCGTTCTATCGGAACGGCTTTCACGCGACCGGAATGGACAAGCTTGTCGCCGAGACCGGCATCTCGAAGACGTCGATGTACAAGCACTTTCGCACCAAGGAGGATCTCATCCTTGCCGTGCTGCGCCTACGAGACGAGCATTTCCGGAACTGGCTTTACCGCCGAATGGAGGAGTTGGCCGACACGCCGCGACAACAGCTCATCGCAATGTTTGACGCCCTTGAAGAATGGTTCGCTGAACCGGGCTACAAGGGGTGCATGTTCATCAAGGCATCATCAGAATATCAGGGTGCCAGTCACCCCATTCACAAGCAATGCGCTGATCACAAGCGCATGCTTGAGCGCCACATTACCGAATTGGCCGAGAAATCGGGGCTGACAGACCCCGGCGCGGTCGCACGACAACTGCTTCTGTTGAAGGAAGGGGCTATCGTAACGGCACATTTGGGCCACACCGACAACCCCGCGCAAGATGCAAAGGCGGCTGCACTCCGGGTGCTCAGTACTCATATCGGATAGTTGTCTACGAACCACCAGTCGACCGCTCTAAGTCGGCGCCTTCCAAACCTCTCGTGCGAGACGGAGCCAATTCTCTCCCAAAATGCCACGGCAATCGTCCGGGCTGTATCCGGCCTTTAGCATGCGCTCCGTCACTCCCTCCAAACAGTCTGGCCCGCACGCCGGCAAATCGTCCGTCTGATAACCCTGATCGGCGGGCCATCTCGCCGCATCCTGAGCAATCGCAGCCAGTGTCATCGAAACGTCAGTAACGATATCGAGACCCAGTCCGACATTCGCTGCTCCGATAACCTGGCACCAATGGTCAACATGACGAAACAACAGCTCGAGCAGATCATCGCTTGTTCCCAGGAACAGACCGACGCCATTCACCCCGATTATCCCGCCAGTCGCGGCACAGGCCCGTGCCATATCATCCGTAAGGTTGCGATCATGCGCGAATACTGCTGCTGGATTCGCGTGTGAATAGATCACCGGCGCCACGGCCAGTTCAAAGGCCTCCATGGCCGTTCGTGAACCTGTGTGCGAGCAGTCAACAAGCATTCCAACGCGCTGCATCTCTGCTATCAGGTCACGTCCGAACTTGGAGAGTCCACTGTCCGTTCTCTCGTGAATACCATCGCCAACATAGTTTCTATGGTTGTAGGCCAGCAGCGCGTGACGGACGCCCATATTGTAGAAAATCTCCACCAGCCCCAAGTCGCGGCCGAACGGTGTGGTTCCCTGGAAGTGGAACCCAAGCGCCAACTTCCCCTCAGCCTTGGCACGCTCTGCATCCTCGGCAGTCGCAAGCAGCAGGAACCGGTCATGATTTTCCCGAACGAACTTGCGCCAATGCGAGATCCGCCGTATCGCCGTCATGGTGTCTTCCGGATCGTAAGCAACTGTAGTTGAGACAGCGTCGTATCCGGCTTGCATCATTTGATCGAGCTGGAGCGCATGCGCAGCCCATGTCCCGCAATACTCCGTAGCCGGAAACAGTTGATCCCAGACCAACGCATCACCGACGAGCTGTTTGGCATTCGACATCATGATTTGCTCTCATAGCTGGACATAAAAAGAAAGCCGTCTGTGCACAGCGCACCCATGATGCGCAAGTGTTGACCTTTGGAAATGTCGCCTTTTGGCGCTGAACTGCCGTTCTGACGGATGGGTGATCATGTCAGCTTAGAGCGCTTCTTTCTCGTATGGAATCATTTGACCGCGTTTCTGCGTCTGCTGGCTAGGCATGCTTCGCGCCGTGGCCTGGTTGACCACAAGCGGAGCATAACGACGTCCAGCGGGCGCAGAAACACGGCCTTCGGTGGTCCAAATCCGGCCATCGAACGTTGTTACGGAACTGGCCCGATGACCCACATCGCGCTGCGTTCCGTAACTAGCCGAGTGACCGGATTTGGACCATCAAATGGTTCCACATGAGAAAGAAACGCTCTAGGTTCTGAAATGTCCCCGGCTGAGATGTTCGTGAACAACCTTTTAAGAAGCCCCGTCGTGGCGAAGAACTGAAGTGCCACGACCCGAGCCTGAAACGACTTGTCCGTTGATCTGCCCAGACCATTGATATGCGTAGACACATACCGCCACCTCATCGGTTTCTAGTAACCAATTCACGTCTCGTATCCGAAACTTCTCCACCCCAATGGCGTCAAAGTTCGCTTTAATCGCTTCTTGGACTGCTGATTTGCCAATATGTGATGTCTCGTTGCTGAAGAAGTAGACGGCGCTCTCGTCGATTAAGTTCATGGTGGCTTCTAAGTTGTGCGTGGCAGAAGCGTTTTCGTACAGATGCATGAACTCTGTCGGTGTCATTTTCTTGATCCCTGAGATGATTTTCTGGAAGGCTAAATTTGGAGACGCTGGAAGTGCCACTGGTGGCTCCTTCTCCACCACCAATGCTTCTGGCACGGAACGATCTATCCGGCTTCATTCTAAAGTAGTCCACGCTATCGCTGGTTCCGGAGCTTGTCCGTCAATTCTTCCGCTTTCGACCACGTTCGGAACCTATTTGAGTTTGCCTGGATAGTCAGGTCGTGTCTCCTGGCGGCCTCTAGGGGCCACTGATCTGTTGAATTGCATCATTAAACAAGGTCGAAGTGGCGGGTGATTATCCGTGCTGTCTCTTCTGCAGATGTCGCTTCACTGTCTAGCCGAAGGCAATTCTCCCGTGGCACGGGCGTGTGCTGAAACTGGGCCACAAAGCTGTCGAGCCCTTTCGCTGATGTGATCTTGTCACGTTCCTTACGGTCAAGATTGCCTAGTCGGCGAAGTGCTTCCTCTATTGAGC
>JAEKFU010000126.1 GCA_016522385.1 Pseudomonadota bacterium | reverse complement strand
GGCTATTGTTGTTTTGTCTCCTCCGCAGATTTCAATGTGACTGCGAACTGCGCATTACCGTTTAGATACAGACTGACCGGTGTCACATTGTTGTTACGCCTGATCTGGGTCGAGACGTTGAGATTAGTCAAGCGGCAGGTCTTTGCGATCGTCTCTTTGAGAATCGGGCATTCGCTGGTGGCTAGGCGGTAAAGCATTTTTCGACCCTGGATCTGAGCTTCAGCCATGGTATCGGCGTTAGCGTCGGCAAGCGGAATTTCCATGTTCATGCTAACGTTAACGTTGACAACGTTATGGCCAGGAATCGGGCTGACAATTCGCGATGAAGCAGCTGGCGGGCTGGCCACCGCAACCAGCATAATTGTTGCAAGAATAGTCTTCAGTCGACGGCCTGGCATCGGTTTCAACTCCCTTCAAGGCTAGCATTCTAGCACTATGACGTTTAGCGGATGCAATTCCTTTGCCACCGAGCGGTCATTTGTGTTCGCGGTGTCTCGTGATATGCCGGCGGTCCTCACGGCAATATCATTGTTGATTGATGGTAAATCTGAATAAGCTTTCTGTGTTCGACCGGGAGGTCCGGCGACAAGCTCACGGGAGGAGCAGGGCGATGCGACCAAAAAGTATACTCATGGCCGTCGCGATGGCCGGCATCTTGTATGTGCCCGCCGCCGATGCGGCCACGACACCCGAGCGGGTTAAGGTTACCGGAGAAATCATCGATACCTGGTGTTATGTCACCGAGATCATGTATGCGCTGGGTACCGCGCATCACAAGTGCGCAGTCTGGTGTGCGGTCGGCGGTATTCCGGTCAGCATCAAGGATGCGAGCGACAAGGTCTATATGGTGTTGAAGGTCGAAGATGATGACAATTCGGTCGCCAATCCCAAGATTTTGAAGGTGCAAACGCATCAGGTGACCGTCGAAGGCGATCTTTATGTGCGTGACGGGGTCAATTACCTCATCGTTAATCAGGTTGCCGACGACAAGGGCGTCGTCAACATGACACATGAAGACTATGGCATTCAGCCGTTTGGGGAGTAAGGGCCATGAACAGATTTGTGATCACAGCGGCCTTAATGCTGTTTGCAGCCGGCAGCGCCAGTGGTGCAGAGGGTTGGGGAATCGATAACGAGAAAAAAACCCGGGTTGACGCCAAGGTAGTCGATCTTCTGTGCGAAGTGACCGGCGATTGCGCTGACAATTGCGGCAACGGCAAACGCCAACTGGGCCTGTTGTTAGACGACGGTCGCTTGGTGCCGGTAGTGAAGAACCAGGACATCTTTGCCGGCGCAGTCGAGGATCTGGCACCGTTTTGCGGAAAACGGATCACGGCGGACGGCTTGATGATCTCGAACCCGAAGATGCCAATGTTCGCCCTGCAGTTCAAACGCGAAGCGCCGGACGGCAAATGGAGCAGGGCCAACTGGTATATCAAGAACTGGTCGAAGGCCAATCCCGGCAAGCCTGGCAAGGACTGGTACAAGCACGACGCAAAAGTGCTCGAGCTAATCGCCAAAGACGGGGTTTACGGTATCCCCGGACTGAAGCCGTCGGAGTAACGGCGTTACCATGGTGAGATGCTTCAATCTCGCGATCTTGGCAATTGCAGCGTTGTCTGCATCGGTGGTGATGCATGCCACGGTCGAAGCGCAGGACGAGGCGGACGTGCTGCCGCCGGTGCTGGAGAGCCTGTTCGGGGGACCTTTTTCACTGGTAGATCATACCGGTACGCCGCGGAGCGATGAGGATTTCCGCGGCAAGTTCATGCTGATCTATTTTGGCTACGCGTCCTGTCCGTCGATCTGCCCGACCAATCTGCAGCATATGGCTGAAGCAATTGACGAGCTCGATGATGCGGCAGAAAACATCGTTCCAATATTCGTTTCAATCGACCCTGATCGAGATCGGCCGGCAATTTTGCAGGACTATGTCAGCCACTTCGGCGAGCGCTTCATCGGCCTGACGGGCAGTGAAGCCCAAATCCGTGTCGTTGCGAAAGCTTATCGGGTTCATCGCCGCAAGGTCGTCGAGGCAGATGCTGACGCACGGGACTATCTCGTTGATCATGCCAGCATCACCTATCTAATTGGGCCGGATGGCAAATTCCGAACTTTGTTCCCACATGATACGGCGGGCAAAGTCATGGCAGAGCGGATTGCGCATTACCTGATGAACTAGAGCGTGTCTTTTCCATATGAGAAAGACACACTCTGGCAGGTAGCCGCGCAAAGCCGGTCAAATAGCTTTGAATTCTATAGAGGCGCTCCAAAAAAAGCGATGCCGAAACGGCATCGCCTGAGTTTTTTCATTCTTCCCAACACACGGGCATGTGTTGATGCCATAAGACAGTGAAAGCGGCTCAAGGTCAAACATTGTCGCTTGGCGTGATGATTGAAGTCTTGCGCCGATTTTAGACCCAAAGGGGGGTCGGTTTGTCGATTACTTAACCATAACCGTCAGCTTATCGGTGTCTGCAACCGGTTATTGTCTGGCCATCTCGCGCAGCTTGAACTTCTGGATCTTTCCCGTCGATGTCTTGGGCAGTTCGGCAAAGACAACATGTCTGGGGCATTTGAAGTGGGCCAGGTTCTCCCGGCAGTAGGAAATCACTTCTTCAGCCGACAGCGTGGTTTCTGGTTTGAGCTCGATGAAGGCGCAAGGGGTCTCGCCCCATTTGTCATCTGGTTTGGCCACTACAGCGGCCGCCTGGATGGCCGGGTGTTTGTAAAGTGCGTCTTCGACCTCGATTGACGAGATGTTCTCCCCGCCGGAGATAATGATGTCCTTGGAGCGGTCCTTGAGCTGAATGTATCCGTCGGCGTGCATGACGCCGAGATCACCGGAGTGGAACCAGCCGCCGGCGAAGGCTTCATCGGTCGCAGCGGGATTGTTCAGATACCCTTTCATGACAATATTGCCGCGGAACATGACCTCGCCGATGGTCTCGCCGTCGCGCGGCACGGGTTGCATGGTTTGTGGATCAATGACGTCAAGCGCCTCTAGCGCGGCATAGCGCACTCCCTGGCGGGCTTTTTTTGTCGCCCGCTCGCTTGAGTCCAACGCGTCCCAGTCGGCATTCCAGTCGTTGACGACAGCCGGTCCGTAGGTCTCGGTCAATCCGTAGAGATGGGTAACGTTGAAGCCGGCATCTGCCATGGCGGCGAGCACGGCTTCCGGGGGTGGGGCGGCGGCGGTGAAGAACTCCACCACGCGATCAAGTTTGCGTTTGTGCTCTTCGGGTGCGTTGAGGATGGTCGACATGACGATCGGTGCGCCGCACAAATGCGTGACCTGGTGATCTGCCAGAGCCTGCCAGATGGCATCGGCGCGCACCCAGCGCAGGCAGACATGAGTGCCGCCGATGACCGACATGGTCCAAGGAAAACACCAGCCGTTGCAGTGAAACATCGGCAGAGTCCATAGGTAGACCGGGTGCTTCTGCATCGATGCGGTGATCGCATTGCCTTGCGCCAGGAGATAGGCGCCACGGTGATGATAGACTACGCCCTTTGGATTTCCTGTCGTGCCGGAAGTGTAGTTGAGTGAAATGGCCTGCCATTCATCGTCCGGCATAAGCCAGTCATAATCGGCATCACCGTCCTTGATGAACTCCTCGTATTCGACATTGCCGATCCGCTCACCTGGTGTATCGAATTCAGGGTCGTCATAGTCGATGACAATCGGATTGGCGGTCTTGGTCAGCGTTAGGGCCTGCTTGACCGTTGCGGAGAATTCCTTGTCAGTGATGAGGATCCTGGTGTTGCCGTGATCCAGTGAAAAGGCGATGATCTGGGCATCGAGCCGGGTGTTCAAGGTGTTGAGAACGGCACCCGTCATTGGCACGCCGTAATGGGCCTCAAGCATTGCCGGTGTATTGGCGAGCATTGCCGATACGGTTTCTCCCTTCTTGATGCCGGCCTTGGCAAGGGCGCTCGCCAGTTTGCGGCACCGGGTATAGAACTGGGCATAGGTGCAGCGGGACTGGCCGTGAATGATCGCCGATTGATCTGGATAAACCGCCGCCGAACGGGCCAGGAAGGTCAAAGGTGTCAGAGGTTGATAGTTGGCCGGATTCTTGTCGAGATCCGTGTCATAGGAATTGGCCATGTCGCATAACCACTCGTTGCGCTAGAGACGGGTGCAGCGCACAAAAGCAAAAATTTTCTGGTTAAGCAATCAGACTGTGGCCTTTTGTACCTCGTAGGATTTAATCACGTCGCGAAGGTCATTTGCAGCCGGTCGAGAGTCCCACCATGCCGCGAGTGGTCTGGCGGCGAACCACAAGACAAGTGTCAGAGCCCAGCCGACATAGGCGTCTATGGCGTAGTGCCAGGCGAGATGGACGGAGCCGATGAAGATCAGCACACAGTGCGCTGCCAGCAGCCTGAAAGGCCATTTGCCGAGATGCCGGGCGGTCAGCACGAATAACAGTGACGACGCATTGTGCATGCTGGGCATGGCCGAAATGCCATCTGCCACGGTGCGACCGTTGAAACCGGTCCACAACATATCCTGCGTGTTGAGCGCCCAAATCGGAAGAATCTCGTTGGCGCGGTGCAGATAGTCCATCAGGGGGGCATAAGGGTCCGGGGACAGGCCGATGCGGGAGTAAAAAGCCGGGCCGGCGGATGATAGTTCGATTGCCATCAGGCTGCCGCCGATTGACCACAACAGCATGAAGGTCAGAAAGAAGTGGGTCCGGTTGACGTTGGGCCGGGTCGTGAAGGCCCACGCGGCCCAGACCATCCACATCGCAAAGAACCAGAAATTGTAGCTGAAGTTGATCGCAAAAGTGATCGGTGCATAGCCCATGACCGGTTGCATCCACTCCCAGGGCAGCTTGCCGAAATGCATCCAGCGATCCAGGTTATCAAAGGCCTGGTCCCAGACAAAACCGCCGCTGAACAAAGGAACGGCGGCCTTGAACTCGCCGAATATGGTCATGAAGGGCGCAAGCACAGCGATCATCGGCAGGCCCACGGCAAGCCGGCGCCGGTCACTCATCAGGGACCACATGTCCACAGAAATGGCTTTGACAGGTTGATCGGGGCGCTCCTTGACCGCCAACGTGACAAAGCGGGCCATGAATGTGGAAAAGACGATCATCACCGTTCCAAGGGCGATCGAGGCCAGCATGGTGATGAGGAAACCCAACGGTTCGGAACCAAGGAAGTACAAGACCGTTGCGTAGTAGACGGCAACGATTGCAAAGAATAGGCCGTGCGCACGAAAACCGGCACGCAGCATCGTCGCAAAGCTGGTCTGCAATGCTGCATGGCCGACGGTATTTCCAGTCATGCTCATGGTCTTGCCGCCTCTCGAGAATTCGGCGGATGCTAGCATTGCAGTGCTTACCAGCCCGTAAACCGCAGATCAGGTCTGGTTTTGATCGATACCTTTAAACCGGCAAAACCTGATTGACTTCAATATGATGAACCACGGTCGTTTCATACGATCCGATCTGACACGATCGTGCACGAGTGGTTGTTGACTGGCGGTCGTAAAGTTACCCTTGTGGTCCCGGCCGGTTTCAGGGCAATAAAGGGCAGCACGCGCTGGTCATCACGGGCGCGATAACAAAGTGCTTCAGGGGATGTATGCGAACATGAGCCGTTATCACGAGGTTTACAATCACTGGAAACAGGATCCTGAAGGTTTCTGGGCCGAGGCGGCCAAGGATATCGACTGGTCAAAGCCTGCGGATCAGATCTACGCCCAGGTCGACGGACTGGACCGGTGGTTTGTCGGGGCCGAATGCAACACTTGTTACAACTGCGTTGACCGGCATGTTGAGGCTGGACGTGGCGATCAGGCCGCGATCATCTACGATTCCCCGATTACCGACACCAAGCGAACCTATACCTATGATCAACTGCGTGACGAGGTGGCGACGCTCGGCGCCCTGTTGATCGATCTTGGCGTCAAAAAGGGAGATAGAGTCATCATCTATATGCCCATGGTGCCCGAGGCGGTGGGAGGCGCGCTGGCCTGCGCCAGGATCGGTGCTGTCCATTCGGTGGTTTTTGGCGGATTTGCCCCGAAAGAACTGGCCACACGGATTGATGACTCCAAACCCAAGGTGATCCTTTCGGCGTCGTGCGGCATCGAGCCTGGCAGGGTGATTGCCTATAAGCCGTTGCTCGATGAGGCCATCGAGATTGCGTCTGCCAAACCCACCGCGACAATGATCCTGCAGCGTGACGAGGTGACGGCTGAGCTGATCGAGGGCCGTGATCATGACTGGAAGGCTGCGATGGGCGAGGCACGTCGGGCGGGCAAATCAGCGGCTTGCCTAGATGTTGCCGCGACCGATCCACTTTACATACTGTACACATCGGGCACTACCGGTCAGCCGAAAGGCGTGGTGCGCGACAATGGCGGCCATATGGTGGCGCTGAAGTGGACGATGCACAACTTCTACGGCGTTGAGCCCGGCGAAGTTTATTGGGCCGCATCTGATGTCGGCTGGGTGGTTGGACATTCCTATATTGTATATGCGCCGCTTCTGCATGGCTCAACGACTGTCGTATTTGAGGGAAAACCGGTAGGTACACCGGACCCAGGCACTTTCTGGCGGATAATTTCAGAGCACAGGGTGGTGTCGCTGTTCACCGCACCGACGGCGTTCCGGGCGATCAGGAAGGAAGACCCAAACGGGGAGCATATCGCCAAGCATGATATCTCGTGCTTGCGAACGCTATTTCTGGCCGGTGAGCGAGCTGATCCGGACACAATCCACTGGGCGGAAGCGCAGCTCAAGATTCCTGTGATCGATCATTGGTGGCAGACAGAAACGGGTTGGACCATCGCCGGCAATCCGATTGGCCTCGGCATGTTACCGGTCAAATATGGCTCACCGGCAGTGCCGATGCCAGGCTACGACATGCGAGTGCTTGATGAGAGCGGTAATGAAGTCGAGCGTGGTCAGTTGGGCGCCATCTGCGTAAAACTGCCTTTGCCGCCGGGCTGCTTGCCAACCTTGTGGCAGAATGACAAGCGCTTCAGAGAAACCTATCTGTCAACATTTCCCGGTCACTATGAGACCGCAGATGCGGGCTACATGGATGAAGACGGTTACCTCTATATCATGGCGCGGACCGACGACATCATCAATGTTGCCGGTCACCGCTTGTCGACCGGCGGCATGGAGGAGGTGCTGGCCGGTCACAATGATGTCGCCGAGTGTGCCGTGGTTGGCATAGCCGATCAGCTCAAGGGCCAGATCCCGGTTGGATTTGTCGTCTTCAAGTCAGGGGTCGAGCGTGAGGCCGGCGAAGTGGAAAAGGAATGCGTTTTGCTGGTGCGCGAGAAGATCGGTGCGGTGGCGGCATTGCGCATCGTTATGAACGTGCCTAGGCTGCCAAAGACCCGGTCTGGCAAAATCCTGCGCGGCACCATACGCAAGATTGCCGATGGCGAAGAATGGACCATGCCGGCGACAATAGATGATCCGGCGATACTCGATGAAATCACCGATGCGCTGTCGGATAGAGGGCTTGTCTCCTCCCGGTAGTCGCCAGCCTGAACGGCCGTTCGAGCGCGATGGGCTGCTCGATCGTGGATCGCGTGAAAGGGGTGTGTGTCATGAGGCTGTCTGACAAAGTTGCAATTGTTACCGGTGCGGCACGAGGCATCGGCCGGGCTTGCGCTGAGCGGCTCGCCGCCGAAGGCGCAATCGTCATTGTCAGTGACATCGATGAGGATGAGGGTGAAGCCTGTGCCGCAGCCATCGGAACATCAGGCGGACAGGCACATTTTGTTGCCTGTGACGTCGCCGAAAAGCTGGATATCCGCAACCTTGTCGCCTCAACTGTCGATCAGCATGGATCGATTGACATCTGCATCTCCAATGCCGGAATTGTGCATGGCGCCGAATTTCTTGATCTGAAGGAAGCCGATTTCGACCGTGTGCTGAACGTCAACCTGAAAGGCACATTCATGGTCGGCCAGGCCTGTGCGCGGCGCATGGTCGAACAAGTCGAGGCGGGCGGCAAGCCGGGTAGCATTATCAACATGTCGTCGGTCAATGCGATATTCGC
Source organism: Pseudomonadota bacterium (assembly GCA_016522385.1). Taxonomy (GTDB): domain Bacteria; phylum Pseudomonadota; class Alphaproteobacteria; order Rhizobiales; family Aestuariivirgaceae; genus JABDJG01. The sequence goes on along the minus strand of JAEKFU010000126.1, from coordinate 24 downwards.
AATTCCCAACCAGGTGCCCTACAC
>JAEKFU010000107.1 GCA_016522385.1 Pseudomonadota bacterium | reverse complement strand
GTTTATCGGTATGTTTTACCTTATGGGCCTGCGCTTGCCATGACGTCGCAGGAATGGCAAGCGGCAATGCGGCAAATAGAGTTGCAATTAGTAGCACACTGAGAAACCATTTCGCTTTCATCAGTCTTCTCCCCATATGGGCGCTTTGAAGCCGTTTGCTGCGGAGCGCCTAGGAACCAGAATTTCGACGAACCCTGCTAATGTCTTTCGTGCAATTGCTCTTGGGTTCGCCAATGGTGGACGCATGGCCTTAGCGGCCTTCGGGTCGTGGCCAGGTGATTTGCGTTGGATTATCGCCCGTGCCGGAATCGACCGTGGCATCGGCGAAGATATCCTTTCGCCACATCATGTACTCGTGGCCGACCTCGACCTTTTCGGGATCGAAAGTCATCTTGCCCCAGCCGACACCGTCGAAGTGGTCACCCGGATCGACTCGCACCATCGGCGTGGTGAGTTCGGGTACGCCTTCGGGCGCGTAGGGCCAAGGCCAAGATGTCGCCAGCATGCCGACCGAGCGCATCCCCCCGATCTCGTTATAGAGCACTTGGTGACAATGGCCATGAATGTTGGTCACATTTGTATAGGGCTTGAGGACCTCGTGGACCATCTGCCAGTCCCGTACCCAGAAGTTCCAGGGTGGATAATACTCATAGAGCGGGTTGTGGCTAAAGATGACGACCGGCTTGTCCTTCGGCCAGTCGGCGAGCGTCTTGCTCATAAAGTCGAGCTGCTCCACACCAACGCCTGCCCAAGCGCCGCCGAGCCCGCCGTCGAGCGTCGCCATGGCCCCCATGCGCTCCTCGTCCGTCATCCCGCGGACGGTCCAAAAGTCCACCGCCCGACTGATGGTATCCAGTCCGATGAAGCGAACCCCTTTGTGGTCAAACGTCCAGGGCGTCTCGCCGAACATCTGATTCCACAACTTGCCCATATCGAGATACCAGTCATGCTCGCCGGGGATGAAATATTTCTTGGCGGAGATTTCTTTCAGGATCTCGGCGCCGAGCTTCAGCTCCACCGGATCTCCGAGCTGGGCCAAGTCGCCGCCGAAGATGAGGAAATCGGCCGGCGGATCCATCGCCTGAACCTCTTTGACGGCACGCACCGCCTTATCCACGAAACGGGTATTGACCTCCTTGGGATAGAGATGGGTATCGGAGATCCAGGCGAACCTGAAGGTTTCCATCTTCGCGCCTTCTTGTGCGAAGGCCATGTCAAAGGTATTGATGCGTGGCAGCCAGCCTGCCGTGGCCGCAGCCGTCACAGTACCCGCAAGCAGCGCCTTGTGCACAAACACCCGGCGGCTGACGCTCAAATTTCCCACGGGCTTCTTCCCGGGCGCTATCAGCGTCTGGTGCATATCGCGGCGCGTTTTTTTGAACCCGTCGCTCTTTAACAGCCTCTCAATTAACTCTTCGTCATCGTGATCGTGATGATGATCGTGGTCATCGCTCATATTTGCTCCTCCCGATACAGCTTGCAGTCGATCGTAAACTTCAGGTTGTAATTATCACTGCTTCTTAAGCTCGATTGGCACCTCGACCACCTCTCCAGCCTTGACCTCGAGAGTGATTTCGACAGGCCCTGTATGCTCCTGATTGGCGATCAAAGTGTATTTGCCCGGCGGGACGTCGGTGATTTCGAAGCTGCCATCCTCGCCGGTAACGGCGTAGTAAGGATTGTCGACAACATAGACCCAGCCCAACATCCAGCCATGGGCATCACACTCGATTCGTACCGTCCCGGGCCGCTTCAGTTCAGTGTCGATTCTCTGCCCCTTGTTCGGCAGTGCGATGTTGAATGCGCTCCTGCGGCCGTAAAAGCCGCGAGTGTTGTGAAGCATAGGGTCGGAATTGACGATGCCGAGCTTGCCGGGGCGCATGACCTGGACGTGGGGGACAAACCGACAGTCCTTGTTGTCGAGCGTCGGTGCAGGCGCATCGCTCGGCCATGCTTTGCCCTTTTCCACACCTTGCAGATAGACGACGCTGTCAGCCACGGTGTTATTCTCGCCGAGCTGTACTACCGGCTCCTTTCGGATACCGCCGCATATATTCTCGTCCTTGGTGGGCAGGATCGTGCGCATCGGCACGTCACCGAGGTACACGACTTTGCCTTTGATTGCGCCGCCGTTGACAACCTCGATCTCGTCATACGCCGCGGCTGGAACCGCATTCAGAAGCACTGCTCCAAACACTAGAACAACAGAAGGATTCAAGACTTTCATAGACGCGCTCCCTACCTCTCCTTGCCTACCGTTTGCCGGTAGTCTCGCTCGCAAATTAAGTTGTCGGTAGTTTTGATCGCAAATAAAATACTATCACATTTGCAGTGAATTGTCGATTGAGAAGGCATCTCACTACGCCTTTTGTCTGACGTCAGCGCCTGTGGAACAAATTGTTAGGGGTGCATAGAGGAGGATTTTGGCTCATCGTAACCCTTGAGAGTGAAGATGAGACACAAATCCGGTCCACGAGGCACAGCCTCGGAGAAACTTGTCAAAGACATTCGCCGCGCGACGCGCAAGCACTATTCGGCTGAAGAGAAAATCCGCATCGTCTTGGAT
>JAEKFU010000726.1 GCA_016522385.1 Pseudomonadota bacterium | reverse complement strand
GCACGGTGGCCTTGGCCTGATCCCACGGCACCGGCGTAGTGTCCTCATCGGGCAGTGGCGCATTGCGGTCCCAATGGGCAAGTTTGTCCATGCCGAGCCATTTCGCCTTCATCGCATAATAGCGGTGCGACAGGCGCGGATAGGCCGCGCGCACCGCCTCGACCAGCGCATCGACCACTTCACGCTCTACCCTGTTGGCGAGATGGCGGCTGTCGGCAATGTCCTCAAAGCCACGCCAGCGGTCGGAAATCTCCTTGTCCTTGGCCAACGTATTGGTGATCAGGGTGAACAGGCGGATATTGTCCTTGAACACGTTCGCCAAGGCCTCGGCGCCCGCCTGCCTTTTGGCGGCATCGGGATGCATCATCAGATTGAGTGTCGGCTCGAGGGGCAGCTTTTCTCCATCAACCTCGAATTCCAGCGCCGCCATTGTTTCATCGAACAACCGATTGAAGGCCGACCCGCTGGTCAGCGACTTCTCATGGAACAGCTCTTCGACCCGGTCCTCGAGCTGGTAAGGCTTTTCCTTGCGCAGATCGTCGATCCACGGCTTGTAGTGGGCGAGCGCCGGTGCCGCCGTCGCGCTTTCCAGCACCGCATCATCGATCTTGTTGAACTCCAGTTCGAAGAACAGCAACCCCGTCGAGATATCGGTCAGCTTCTGCTGGGCATCACCAAAAAACTTGCCTCTTTGCGGATCTGTAGTGTCCCCTACATAGTGTAGCATGGCGTAGGATCCGATCCGTCCCAACAGATCGCCCAGCATCTCATAGGTCTTGACCGCTTCAACGAGCTCGTCGCCGCCTTCAGCGGCCGCGTCGGCCAGCTTGCCGCGCCATTGAACAGCAAAGGCTTTCGCCTCTGTCTCCGCCCTTTCCAAATCATCGGCAAACTCCTTGGAATCAGGCCCGGGATAAAGATCATCCAGTATCCATTCCGGCAGATCGCCAAGTTCGACTGTTTCACTTGCTCGGCCGTCACTCGAAATCTGCTCCGTCATGTGCACGTTACCTTTGCTGGGGGGATTCGATGGCTTGGTTTGCGCACATATGGCCCATCGCACTGCCATCCTCAACCCGGCGACAAGGAATCTCCCGCGATATTGATCGATTTTATCGAGCGGGTCTTAGAGCCGATAGAGTTACCCGACTCTGCTCCAAACTGACTTCCTCAGGCATGACCTGAGGATCCAAGTACCGACGTGGTCTGTGGGTCGGCAGTATGGAGCCTTGGGTCAAGCCCGAGGAAAACAAAAATTGTGCAGAATCAGATGTATTGCACCACTGTTTCACGGCCAGAGCCGAGAAAGTGGCCCGGCAGCTGCTACTTACAATTCCTCACGCATTCATCGCATTGTGCCCGAAATACATGAACTCACGGTCCATTTGGCCGATATCCGCCGACGACAGCTTGAGGTTCGCCCCATCGAGCATCTTGAAGCTCTTCTGCGCCTTCACCCACTCATCAGCCGGTTGCAAGGTCGACAGGGTATAGGTCGTTGCCTCGCCCAAATAGTGGGTCGGGATGACCACTTTCGGCTTCAGCCGCTCGACGATCGCGTTGCCTTGATCATAGGAAAGTATGTGTTGGGAGCCGTCCACTGGCAGTGTCAGCACATCGACACGCCCGACCGCCGTCCAGAATTCCTCCGGTGGATTATGCCGGTTGTCGCCCCAGATCAGCGTGCGGATGCCACCGGTCTCGATGAGATAGACCACCATGTCCATATGTCCGGGATTGTTTGGCGGGCAGGCCTCGACGCCGAACTCCTTGAGCGCGTTGGTCCATGGATACCAGCCCGGTGCCACACAGGCATGTTTGTCGGCGAAGCCGGTGATCTTGAGGTCGGCGAACTCAAAGCTGCCGACCATTCGGTCCAACACCATGGTCGATTGTGGCCGGTCAATCGCATCATGATCGAAATGGGTGTGAGTCGACATCGTGATATCGACTAACGTTTCCGGAAATTTGTTTTTGAACCACAGGCCCCAGGCGCCCGACGGATCATCCCGCCATGGATCGAACAGGACCGTCGCACCACCCGGTGAGGTGATCTTGATGGCACAATGCCCGTAAAAGTCGATGCTGACGGCACCATCGGGAAAGCTCGATTTGCCCTGCAGTTCGATGACATGGTTGTTGTTGCCGGGCTGCAGCCAGTCGGTCGACTGGGCACTGGCAGAACCGCTGCCGAGCATCGTAGCCGCCGCACCGACGCCGGCAGCGCCTGCAGCGACAAAGAAAGAGCGGCGCGAAAGGCCAGGCGCAATATTGTCCCGGACACCGTTGATACGAGTTGGCTTGAGCTGCATTTTTTCCATGGGGCTTCTCCCTGTTGAGGTGTGAGCGGCGGCAACACATGTCCATCCGCGCCTCCACAGGTAAGGTAATGATAGGGCAACATTCCGGACGGCACGCACTATCTTGATCTCGGTCAAGGTTGGTTGTGCGTCCACAGCTAGGTTCGCTGCAATGAACACAAATGGACCATTGTTTCCGGATGCCGCTCAGCCGGCAGCAGCAAAGCTGAAGCGATCGCTCAACCTGCCGCTGCTGGTGCTCTACGGCCTTGGCACCACCATCGGTGCCGGAATTTATGTTCTGGTCGGTGCCGCCGCCGGCCGGGCTGGCCTGTATGCTCCGATGGCTTTCATCGTTGCGGCCATCGCCATTGCGCCGACCACGGCCGCCTATGCCGAACTCGTCGGCCGGTTTCCGGTCAGCGCCGGCGAAGCCGCCTATATCAATGCGGGGTTCCGATCGCGCGCCGCATCGCTCATCACCGGTTGGCTGGTCATTATCTCAGGTGTCGTGGCATCGGCAACTATCGCCATCGGTTGCGCCGGCTACATCCGCAGCTTTGTCGAAATCCCATCATCGCTCGCTGTGGCCGGTGTCGTGCTAATAATGGGTCTTGTCGCCGCTTGGGGCATCCTTGAG
>JAEKFU010000665.1 GCA_016522385.1 Pseudomonadota bacterium | reverse complement strand
GTGTAACTTTGTCCAATCGTAAGCGTCTCTCAGACACGCTCTAGCCCGCTCCTGAGCATTCTTCAGCCTGCAAAATGTCCTCGAGATTTCCGGATAGCCCTTGCGACGTACTTGAACTTGGTACTTGTGTGCACGCTTGCGGATTGTAGCCATGATCGACCCTTTGCTGTGACTATAGTGTGACAGCTGAGATCGACGGGTCTTTTGTGGGATCAGGCGTATCTCTCTAACGTATTGAAGCTAAAGAGAAAAAAATGGTGGGCGGTACTAGGTTCGAACTAGTGACCCCTACGATGTCAACGTAGTGCTCTACCACTGAGCTAACCGCCCGGATCGTGGCGCCGCAATGCGGCTGGCGCCATTGCGGATGTGCGATGTGGATATATCGGGATCAAGGGGCCGGCGCAAGCCTTGCGGCCACGTTTGATGATTTCTGTTTAAGTTAGTGAGAATTCATTCTGACTCTAGAGCGTTTCTTTCTCATGTGGAACCATTTGACCGCGTTTGTGCGTCTGCTGGCTAGGCATGCTTCGCGCCGTGGTCTGGTTGACCACAAGCGGAGCATAACGACGTCCAGCGGGCGCACAAACACGGTCAAATGGTTCCACATGAGAAAGAAACGCTCTAGGCCGCCATCATCCGGTCGACTTCAGCCACCAGGTCGCGCAAATGAAACGGCTTGGACAGGACCTTGGCATCTTTGGGCGCCTTTGAATCCGGATGCAGGGCGACCGCGGCAAAGCCGGTGATGAACATGATCTTCAACGACGGATCGAGTTCGGCGGCCCGCCGGGCCAGCTCAATGCCGTCCATTTCCGGCATAACGATATCGGTCAGCAATAGATCGATCGTGCTACCTTTGAGTTTCTCGAACGCGCTTGCACCTTCGGCAAATGCCAAGACGTCGTGTCCGGCCTTCTCCAGTGCGCGCTCCAGGAAACGGCGCATGTCGTCATCGTCTTCAGCGAGGAGAATTTTTGCCATATTCAAAACCTGCTGCGCTTCGGGTTGCTGACGACAAGGCCTGCACAAAGGCGATTCCCCTTGCATCTGCACTGTGTACAATAGAGTGAAACCGTAAACCACAAATGAAGACAACAGGTCTGTCGCCAGCGTGGCAAGAAAAAGTCAAACAGTAATTGACGTGGCCGATCGTCCGTGGCCCAATGCAAATTATTCCTTTGCTCCACAACAGCCATCAAGAGGTCGAGCAAACCGTGCCATCGCTACTATCCGATTGCTTCAAGCCTGCCTTTAGAATACGTCGCCCGGCCCAACTGTCCCATTCAGCCGTTTTCAATTCACCACATAGTGGCAGGGTCTATCCAGCCGCGCTGTGTGCGTTGGTGCGTCTCGATGCTGTGTCACTGCGCAAATCGGAAGACTGTTACATTGACGAATTGTTCGCCGGCGTCACCGACCTCGGCTGTCCGATGCTGGCAGCCGATTTCCCGCGCGTCTTTCTTGATGTCAATCGCGAACCCTATGAACTCGACCCGGCGATGTTCGATGCGCCGTTGCCGGCATTTGTCAACACAACGTCATTGCGGGTGGCGGGCGGTCTTGGAACCATTCCCCGCATTGTCAGCGAAAACGAGGCGATCTATCGCGGTCCGCTGACCTGGAGCGATGCACAGGACCGCATCGAGCGGGTATACCGGGCCTATCATCGTGCCCTGGCGAAGCTCATCGACGATACAGCCCGCCAATTCGGCCACGCGGTGCTGATTGATTGCCATTCGATGCCGTCGAGCGCCGCCAGACTGTCGGCTGCTCGCGGCTTGCCGCGCGCCGATATCATTATTGGCGACCGTTATGGTGCGTCTTGCGATCTTGCCGTCTCTGAGATGCTTGAATCGCTGTTCAGCGGTTTCGGTCTCAGCGTGGTCCACAACAAGCCCTATGCTGGCGGATTTATCACGCAGTCCTACGGACGCCCACAGCACGGCATCAGGGCGCTACAAATCGAGATCAATCGCGCCCTTTATATGAACGAACAAACGCTTGAAAAGACCACCGGCTTCGATGAGCTTCACCACATTCTCAATCAAGTTCTCGACCTTTTCCTGGCCAATCTCAACAACTTACTCTCGCCATTGCCAGTTGCTGCAGAGTAAATTTTGCGCATCGCGGCAGGAGCGGGCTGGAGCCGCTTATCAGTCAAAAAAAGGGGCCGTTTGCGTATTTGCGGAAACGGCCCAAGTCTAGGGAGGAAACGCCCACAAGGGGCATTACGAAAAACGAAACAAGTGTCTCGCTTCGTGCTCCCTATGTTGCATTGCACTGCCCGTGTTTCAAGGGTTTCCGAACAATTGCGACCAACTGTCCATCAGAATGTTGCATTTTTAACACACAACTTTAGTCCTAAATGGTAAATTTATTCATTAATATCAAAAGCTTAGACTTATCCACAGGGTGCGGCATTCCCCCTCCTGACCTGTTAAAAAACTCTGCAACTTTCTGCCGCACTGCAGCACGTCTGATATTGCGCCGCAACAATTCCGACGTCATGGTGCGATGTCGTGCGCTCTGAGATAGCCCAGACTGCCAAGCATCAAGACGGCAGCCATGAAGGCAAAGACCATTTGCAGGGCAATCACCGGCAAGTCTGTGATCGTCGCAGCGCCAGGAAACACTAACTGAGCGAGGTAGCCTGACAGCAATTGGACAAGGAAAACGCCGGCCATAACCGCCGTGTTGACCACAGTCAGTCCGCGACCGATCAGCGGACCGGCAAACAGCGCCCGGCCATGTGACAGTAATACTGTCGATGCACCACCGAAAAAGCCGACCACGACCATTGCAGCAACCGCGCCGACAAACGACAGATTGGGCAGCGTTGCCAGGCCAATCAGTCCGAGGGCCATACCACCGGCGCTGGCGAGAACGATGCGTTTGCGCGTGCCAAACAGGCGGTCGCAAGGGCCCAACACCAACATGCCGGCTATAACCGCCGCGACGGTATAGAGCAGGACATCGCCGATCTCTGCGGGCGACAGTCCATGTACGGTCTGCAAATAGACCGGTCCCCACATGCCAACCAGCGCCGCCACCACGGCATAAAACACCAGGTGCATGGCAAACACCGGCCAAAGGCCCTTGGTCCTGAGCACCTCGCCAACGCCCCTGAGCGCCTTGTTGAAGTCTTCGCGCTCGCGACCATGGAACGCATGCCCGGGCGGCGCATCTCGCACGCACAACCAATAGGTCAGGCTGATCGCGAGCGCCAACACTGTCGAGCTGGCAAAGACAACGCGCCAACCCCAATGCTCGGCCGCAAATGACAATGGCGAGGTTGCGACAAGGCTGCCGAGGTTGCCGGTCGCCATGATGAGTGCCGTCAGCGTGGAAAACAGCGACGGTGCAAACCACCGTGCAATCACCGTTAGCGACCCCATCAGCAAGGCGGCACAACCCAGCCCCATCAGCACGCGCCCGGCGACCAGCGCCGACGGAACGCCGGCCAGCGAAAACACCAGACAACCGAGCGCCACGATCAGCATGAACACCGGCATGACAATCCGCGGTCCAAATCGGTCGAGCAGAATACCGGTCGGGATCATCGCTACAGCAAAGCTGACAAAAAACCCACCGGCCAGCAGACCCAGTCCGCCGGCCGCCAAGGAGAACTCTTCAGCCAAGAATGGCACCAGCGGGCCTGTCGAGTTCCGCAAAAATTGTGAGATGGTGAAACCGGCCCCCAGTACGACGACCAGGGATACAGCGTAGAGCGTGAACGGCGCATTGCTGCTGCGCCCGCAATTGTTCTCTTCTTCAGTCATACAGGTGCTGCCGCCTTGCTCTGGGCGCCAGCATGAACTAGGTGTTGCTCACTAGCCGGCATCAGCCAAGCGGTCGTAATACATCATGTCCTTTCCCGACTCCAAGGAGATCGACGAACTCCTCGATTTCGCACTCAACCTGACACACCGCTCTGAACAGGAAATCCTGCCGCACTTCCGCACCGAAACAACGGTCGTCAACAAACAGACGGTCGACTTCGATCCCGTGACCGTTGCCGACAAGGCGGCAGAGCAGGTGATGCGCCATATGATCGAACAGCGGTATTGCGATCATGGCATCATCGGCGAGGAGTTTGGACAAAAGACCGGCGCGTCGCCCTATACCTGGATCCTCGATCCGATCGATGGTACGCGCTCATTCATTTTCGGCTCAGTCCTATGGACCACACTCATTGGTCTCACCTACGCGGACACACCGATCGTCGGTGTCATGCATCAGCCTTACGTGCGCGAAACGTTCTTTGCCAACCGCCGCAACGCATTTTGTCGGCGCGATGGAAAGGACCGCAAGCTCAGGGTTCGGCCAGCCGGGAACTTGAGCGACGCCCTGGTCACCACCACGGCCCCGGCACTCTATCAGACCCGTGCTGAACAGGCCTTCCTGTTGCGCGTGCAGCAAACTGCCCGGGCGATCCGCTATGACGGCGATGCTTATTTCTACTGCCTGCTCGCGGCCGGGCATATCGACGTTGCCCTGGATGCCGGCCTCAAGGCCTACGATATTGCCCCATTGATTCCGATCATCGAGGCCGCCGGCGGCATCGTGACGACCTGGTCGCGCGAGCCGGCCACCAATGGCGGCAACATCATCGCCGCCGCCAGTCGCGAGCTCTATGAAGAAACGCTTGGCCTGCTCGGCTGACTTGCAGATGTTTGATCTAGCGCAAAGCGGTGGCAAAGCCTCAATGCGAAATCTCCCTGCGCGCCAAGCCAAACAACAAAGAGGATCAGCAAATGGACTCATTCCGCCAGTTCAAGATTATTGCAGCAACCGCCGTCGTGCTGGGTATCATTGCCCTGTCGAGCCAATTGCACAGCGGCAGCACCAATACAGCACCTGAAGGCGAAGCCCTTGAACAGGCGGCTCTCGACTTCATCTCTTGGTGCGGTCCATGCCATGGTCGGACCGGGCGAGGCGACGGCCCAGTCGCTCCCAGCCTCAGGATCACCCCACCCAATCTCACCGAGCTCAGCCAGCGGGCTGGCGGCAGCTTCCCGGCTGAATCCGTGCGCAAACGCATAGATGGCCGCGACTTGCCCGCCGCCCACGGCAGCGCCGAAATGCCCGTCTGGGGCTATTGGTTCAATGTCCAGGCGACGGCCGCCGGCCTCCTCCAGGACGATCGCGAGACGGCGGAAAAGGAAGTCAGGGAGCGCATCGCCAGACTGGTGGCTTATCTGGAGGCCATTCAAAAATAAAGACGCAACGCCCGTTACTTACCAACTTCGTCC
>JAEKFU010000659.1 GCA_016522385.1 Pseudomonadota bacterium | reverse complement strand
GTGCACCGCAGCGTCAACACGCGATCGGGTCACACCGAACTACGATGATCCTTTAACACTGCACTGTAGCGTCCGTTCGGAGCTTGTCGGAATTTTCCGCGAGCTTGCCTGCCAGCTGACCCCGGCTCAAGTGCTTCGCATCATTGTTGTTTGGCTATGGAATCACACTCGCCGCACGTATCTGACCTAATGGTCGTTCGAGGTCACATCCCGCTCGTCCGGTTCTCGCAACCCCGTTTATACTGCCGCTATTGACTGGCCCGTTCGCTGCAACCTCGCCCGCGAATGTCGGCAAGCGCTTCGCTTTGATTATCGCCAACTCGGCCCGGGGCAGGGCCGGCCGCTTGTCAAACGCAAAAAATGACACGCAGTGGCTATCGGAATCTCGCAAGGCGATCGGATTCGAGGTTAAGACTTTGTTCGATTTGGATCAGACAGCCCTGGGCGCAGCACTTGACAATCTGGCAGCCCTGCCTGTCTCACACAACCAAACAACAACTGACGTCGGCCGGCCGCATGGCCACGAGTCCCAACAAACGCAATGGCGTCCACATCGCCAATGCCAGATTGCTTGACCGGAAGGCGGATCAGATAGACAAGAATCTGCTGCTTTCCCTGGGCTCATCGGCAGAGGTAATGTCCAACCACATACTCTGTGGCAGCTCACACCAAGCTCAATTGAATCGGTCTTTAGAGCGTTTCTTTCTCATATGGAACCATTTGAGAAAGACACGCTCTCTCGTGAGTCTCAGACCAATTCATCTTCCACTCCAGCATCAGCGCCCAGGAAACCGCCCGACTGGCGTGCCCACAATTGGGCATAAAGACCGCTGTGTTCCAACAACTCATCATGGCTTCCTTCTTCGACAATTTGTCCTTGATCCATGACGATCAGCCTGTCCATTGCCGCGATGGTCGATAGACGGTGCGCAATCGCTATCACCGTCTTGCCTTCCATTAACTGATAAAGGCTTTCCTGGATTGCCGCTTCGACTTCGGAATCAAGTGCACTGGTCGCCTCATCGAGAATGAGAATAGGAGCATCTTTCAGCAGGACCCTGGCAATCGCAATCCGCTGGCGCTGCCCGCCGGAAAGCTTTACGCCGCGTTCTCCGACATGGGCGTCATAGCCCTGGCGACCTTTTGCATCAATGAGCTCGACGATGAATTCATCCGCCTTAGCCAGTTTGGCAGCGGCCCGGACGTCGTTGTCGCTAGCATCCGGCCGCCCGTAGCGTATGTTGTCGGCAATGGAGCGGTGCAGTAGTGAGGTGTCCTGAGTAACCATGCCGATCTGGTTGCGCAGTGAGTCTTGCGTTACGTCACCTATGTGCTGCCCGTCAATCGTGATTGTGCCACCCTCAAGGTCGTAGAACCGCAGCAACAGCGAAACCAGAGTAGATTTGCCCGCACCGGAGCGCCCGACCAGCCCGATCTTTTCGCCTGGCGCGACGGTCAGCGACAATCCACCGATCACCTGCCGCACGCCACCTTCGCGACCCTTGCCGTAATTGAAGTGTATCGCTGAATAGCGGATTTCGCCGCTATCCACGACCAGCGGAGTCGCGCCGGCCGCATCAACGATTTCCCGTTCCCGAGCAATGGTTGCAATGCCGTCCTGCACGACGCCGAGATTCTCGAAAAGCGCCCAGACCTCCCACAGGATCCACTGAGCCATGCCCTGCAACCGCAGTACCAGGCCGACTGCAAAGGCGATTGCACCGATCGTTACTGCCTCTATCGACCAAAGCCAAATCGAGGTCGCAGTCACCGAAAATAACAACAATGCATTGAGACAGCTCAATGTGATGTTCAGCAATGTCGACAGCCTCATCTGGACGTGGACGTTGTTTAAAAAGTCCTCCATGCTGTCCTTTACATAGGCGTCTTCATAGTCGGCATGTGCGAACATCTTGACGGTCGGAATGTTGGTGTAGCTATCGACCACCCGACCGGTCACAAGAGAACGGTGATTTGCTTGCTCCTTGGAAATCCGCGACAGCCGCGGCACGTAATAGCGCAGTGCCATCAGATAGCAAATCAGCCACGCGATCATCGGTGCTGTCAGCCGAATGTCGCTGGCGGCAAACATCACTATGGCGGAAGTGAAATAGACCCCCACATAGAGCAGCACTTCGGTGATCTTCATCACCAGATCACGCACACCGAGCGCCGTCTGCATGACTTTGGTGGCCACTCTTCCGGCAAAATCGTCCTGGAAGAACTGCATCGACTGACGCAGGACATAACGGTGTGCCTGCCAACGCGTACGCATGGCAAAGTTGCCCAGCAGCCCCTGATGGACAGCAACCTCGTAGAAGAACCGTACAGCGGGTAGTACTACAAGCACCAGGCCACCCATCAGCACGAGCTCATTGCGATGATCGGCCCAGAAGGTTGTCCTATCTGCGGCAGTCAACCAGTCGACAAGATTGCCCACAAACACAAACAGATAGACATCAAGTATCGCCCCCACGACCGCCAGGACTGAAGCCGTGACAATCAGCCAGCGAAACGGCCATGTATAGTGCAGCAC
>JAEKFU010000559.1 GCA_016522385.1 Pseudomonadota bacterium | reverse complement strand
CAATGATATCCGCCAGCTGGTGCGACAGCTCACCTCTCGGGGAATCGGGGTGCTTATTACGGATCACAACGTCCGCGAAACCCTGGAGCTCATCGACCGTGCCCTCATTATCCATGAAGGCAAGGTATTGATGGAGGGCACGCCTCGTGAAATTGTTGAAAATCCCGATGTACGGCGGTTGTATCTTGGGGAAAAATTCAGTCTTTGATGCCATAGTGGGCCGGTCAGAGCGGAAATTTCGCTCTTAAGGCAAAGGTTGACTTGAAATGGCAATGAATCAGAGGCTTGAACTGCGTCAGGGCCAGTCATTGGTCATGACGCCGCAGTTGCAGCAGGCTATCAAGCTGCTGCAGATGTCCAGCCATGAATTGCAGACCTTTGTCGAGGCCGAGCTTGAGCGCAATCCGCTGCTCGAACGGGACGAACAATCCAACAACCCGCCCGATAAACCCGAAGCTGTGGAAGTCACGCCGGATACACCTGGCGAAGATGTTTCTCAAACGCTTGGTGACGACAGTGCGACGGCTAAAAAGCTCGACTCGATGGACACCGATCTGGCCAATGTCTACGCCGATGAAGCGCCCGCTGATGTTGATCAACGCGCCCCCGGCGCCGTCACCGATTCCAATTGGTCGAGCCTGCGGCCCACAGGCGCTGGAGGACCTGAACGGCAGAACTTTGATCTGGAGGCAACGCTCAGCGACGAACGTACCCTAAATGACCATCTGACAGAACAGCTCAACCTGAGTGTGAATGATCCTGCACAAAGACTCATCGGTTTGCATTTGATCGGTATGATCAATGAGGCAGGATATCTCAATGTCGAGCTCTCAGCACTTGAGGAGCAGCTTGGAACCAGCTGCAAGGCAATCGAGAAAGTGCTTAAGATCGTTCGCACCTTCGATCCTCCTGGCGTATTCGCCCGCGATCTGAAGGATTGTCTTGCGATTCAGCTCAAAGAGCTTGATCGCTACGATCCGGCCATGCAGGCATTAATCGAGAACCTGGAACTGCTGGCAAAACGCGACTATGCCAAGTTGAAAAAGATCTGCGGTGTCGACCTCGACGACATCAGGGACATGGTCATGGAGATTCGCAAGCTGAACCCGCGGCCGGGTAATGTATTTGGCTCCATAGTGGTTCAGCCCGTTGTTCCGGACATACAAGTTCGCCCGGCGCCAGACGGCACTTGGCTGGTCGAACTTAACAGCGAAACATTGCCGCGGGTTCTGGTCAACAACCAGTATTACGCCACCGTCTCGGCCACCAGTCAGCGCGAAGAGGACAAATTGTACCTGACCGAGTGCCTGTCGAACGCCACTTGGCTGGTCAAGAGCCTCGACCAAAGAGCACGGACAATTCTCGCCGTCGCCCGCGAGATCGTGCGTCAGCAGGATGCATTTCTGGTGCAGGGTGTTGAAGCCTTGAAGCCGATCACGCTGAAAACCATAGCCGAAGCGATTGACATGCATGAATCGACCATCAGTCGTGTCACCTCGAATAAGTATATGGCCACGCCACGCGGCATTTTTGAGCTGAAATACTTCTTCACTACGGCAATTTCTTCCTCAGAAGGTGGTGATGCGCATTCATCGGAATCTGTTCGTCACAAGATTAGAGAACTGATCGATGCGGAAACGGCAAAGAGCATTCTGTCCGACGACATGATCGTCGATACTCTGCGAGAGGCGGGTATCGATATTGCTCGTCGAACGGTCGCCAAATACAGGGAATCACTTGGTATTCCATCTTCTGTCCAGCGCCGGCGGGAAAAGCGTGCCTATGGTTGATAACGAATAGCTCAGCCAGTCCACAAGTCGCTGATCAAGATAGTTGACTCCGCCACTTTGGCTGATTAGGTTCCGCTCCGCGGTCGGCGGGGGGACCGAGGAGTCGCCAACAAACTACCACATGTCGCCGGGCAGCAAGTCTGGCAAAAGACAGAATTGTCGAATATAAATGATAGTACGTGGCGCCTCGCGAACCCATATACTGGGAGCGATTGGAGCAGTTAACAGAACATGCAAGTACTGGCCACAGGCAAGAATATCAATATCGGGGATGCGTTGCGTACACATCTGACCGATCGGCTTGTACAGAACGTCGGGAAGTATTTTGACGGTGCGGTGCGCGCCCAGGTGACAGTCGAGAAACAAAAGTCCAGCTTCAGCACAGATTGCACATTGCATCTTTCAACCGGTTTGACGCTGCAGTCGCATGGCGTTGGCGGGGATGCCTATTCGAGTTTTGACAGTGCTGCAGAGCATCTGGAGAAGCGTTTGCGACGCTACAAGAGACGGCTGAGGGATCATCACGTTAACCGCAAAGAGCCGGTCAATGGCCTGCCGGCGGCCAGCTACGTTATCGAATCGCCGGACGCAGCCACTGCCGAAAGCCAGGATGAACCCAGTGATCTTAATCCGGCGATCATCGCCGAGAGCTCGGCAACAATTGCCGAGTTGAGTGTTGGCGAAGCCGTAATGCAGCTCGATATTTCAAATGAGCCGTTTGTCTTGTTCCGTAACAGTGGGCACGGTGGACTGAACGTGGTGTACCGTCGAAAGGACAGCCACATCGGCTGGGTGGATCCGGGTCCGGCCGGATCGGCAGATAAGTTTTAAATATGTATTGGCGCGACTCAGTTGGACCTGTCATGATTGTCAGGTAGTGGATGTGCGCTGGAGGGAAAATAGCAAATGCAGCTTTCCGACATCATTGCGAGTGGCGCAATTCTTCCTGCACTCAAAGCGGGCAGCAAAAAGCAACTATTGCAGGAATTAGCCAATCACGCCGCAAAGCAAACCGGCCTTGACGCCAGATTGATATTCGAAACACTGCTGCAGAGGGAAAAACTCGGCTCAACCGGGCTGGGCCACGGCATGGCCATACCGCACGGCAAGTTTGCTGATATCGATAAAGTCCAGGGTCTGTTTGCACGTTTGTCACAGCCGGTCGATTTTGAAGCAATAGATGAGCAGCCTGTGGATCTTGTCTTCCTGTTGCTGGCACCGGAAAGCGCTGGTGCTGATCACCTCAAGGCTTTGGCGCGCATATCCCGATTACTGCGTGACCCTACACTAGTGGCCAAATTGCGCGGCACCGATAGTGCCGAAGGCCTGTATGCAATTCTGACAGAGCCCGCATCCACCTCTCACGCGGCCTAGGGTCTCAACAGACCCTAGAACACAATCGTCTCAGATGGAGTCATCTGAAACGTGAATCGTCCACTATAATACTGAAGTCGACCAATTTTTCTGGTTTCGATGTTTCCTTCAAAACCAGCCCTGATCTAGAG
>JAEKFU010000530.1 GCA_016522385.1 Pseudomonadota bacterium | reverse complement strand
GGCATTGAACGATCAACAGATTGAGGACATGGCGACGCATTGGTCGATGCAAAAGCGTTGGTGACTGCAACTGCTGCCGAATTTTTCCACCTGATTTTCTGCCAATCGGACTGACAATCTCGATGCCGAGGCGAATGTCGCCTTCTGGCGCTTAACGGAAGTGTTGCCCCGTTTCGCAAAGAGTCCGTTCCACCCTCTATAACCGACATTCAAAAGTTCGATGTCCGTTTTTGTGGCGTTTTCGTCTGCTCAAGGGCCGATAACCGACTTCGATGTCAGGAGACTGTCAGTACCGCAGTTGACCCACAAGAGACTCTTTCGCGAGGAATCCAAGCCGGTTAGCTAGAACCAATTTGATGCGAAGGCTCCCGCTTGTCAGCTGATCACCAGCGAAGAGCCGCGGCCTGTCGTTTCTTTGTCTGCCAGGACACCTAAATGACGACAGCCGCCGGTTGGACCAGCGGCTGCGGAGCTTCTCATAATTGTTCTTAGACGACGGTTGCGGGCTCAATCCATCCGTCGACCGGGACAGCTATGATTACATAGCACCCGAAATCGTGGTGAACGTCGCATCCAACGCGCTCTCAACTGCCGGCATAACAGCGACCAGAACCAGGCCGGTAGCAGCAGCGATCAGGCCATATTCGATGGCGGTCGCACCAGATTCGTCTTTCATAAAACGCACGAGCTTGCTCATTTATACTCTCCTTGACTAACTCGTTAGACAGTTTCAGTCTCGTTGATGAAACGCCGTGAGGGGCGCTTCAGCACAGAGGCTCACACTAAGTCTGGAATTCTAATATCAAGTGAAAATTGTATAAAAATCGATATAAATTTGTACGTGATAAATTGAAATCGACATATATTGTTATGATTATAATAAAAGTTTATGATTTTCGTGAGTATTAATTTTAGTTCGGTTTCTATATGGTTGAAGTTGTTCCACGAGACCGTCTGCTTAGTAAGCCGACGTCTCAAGCTCAATTGAATGGACTGTCCATGGTTCTCGCTCGCAATCCGGCACTTATGATCCCCACCAAGTCATTCTCGAGTCGGTTTTGTGTGCCTGCAAACAGCTCGGCGCAACGGACTTTGAAGATGGGGCTGACGCGCTTACCCGACCGCGCTGACAGTCTTCCTCGCAGTCTGATTGCACGAGCAAGTGCCTAAATCGCTGCTGGATCGACCGAAATTCATGTTGCGCGTCGTTCGCTGCCTGAGCGACGATCCTTTCCCGAGCGCCTTTCGCCGGTGGATTGTTTTGCGTCTGCGGATCTCGTGTCTTGACCGGACCGTCTTTCCTCCGCATGACGCCTGTCTTTGCCAGAGCGAGAATCGTGTTTGCCCATGTTGGAAGCTCCTCAAAATTTCAATCGGCATCATGCTTGGCAAACGTGAACAATTCGCTGACAGCGTTAACCACCGATCAGGGCGGGGAAACAGCGGTCCTTCAGGGCCGCTCTTGGTTCGAGGCAGATTTGTAATAAGAGAACAGCTTGGGCATTGGCGTCATGCTGCAAGATCGGTAATTCCCGCGCACACCAAAAAATAAGGCCGGTGATCGTTCTGATCAACCGGCCCTGAAAGCTGAACTTTTAGCCTGGACTGTTACTCGACGAGTCTTACGCGCTCTGAAGCTTCCGGCAATTCCGGCAATCCGGCAGCCCGATAATCAGCACCAATGCGGATTTCCAATTGTCCAGTACCGTTTACCTCAATCGTGTCCGCCATAATAGCAAACTGGTCAGCGTCATTTCCGATCACGCCGTTGCCGGTGATGTCCAGCGCTTGGGTCGGAAAGTAGACAATCCCGTCGATATTGACATCGCCGCCACCGGCAATCTGATGCGGGCGGGTGGGGACCGAGTCTGGATCCTGTGCAATGGCAATGCCAGAAAAGCTGCCAGAAGACTTTGCTTTGAGAACCACATCGGCACCGCCGTTCATCTCGAAGCGGCCCGGGTTGTCGCCGGTCAGAATGATGACGGTTTCGGCTGGAAACGTCTTGTCACCATCGGGCGTGACACCGTCGCCAGCCTCAACATAATTGCGCAAGGTGCCACCACCAGCGATGTCAATGCCACCATTGACAAACACATACAGGCTGTCACCACCGTCTTCATCATTGCCTTGAATAATGGCGGTTTTTCCGGCTCGGATATCAAGCTCGCCGCAATAGACGCCTGGCTCAAGCAACACGACATCTGGTCCACCATTGCCGTTACCAAAGATATCGCTCGACTGGAAATCACAGGCCGATGCATCGACAGTTGCCCAATCGTCGTTGAAATAGTCCTCCAACGGGTCGTCTTCCTTGCGGCAGCTCTTTTGCGGCGACGGCGTGTAGTTGGAACCTGAATAATCACCATTGACGCAGAAGCTTTCCGCCGTCGCGCTGCCGCTACCGACCTGGCGCAGCGCTTCTTCATGGTTTGAATTGACGTGGACAGAACAACCATCGGCAAGAATGTCTGCGGTGCCGTTGACATACAGGGCCTCTTTCGCCGATGGGTTAAGCGCCATGAGGCAGATCGGGTTGCCGGGGTCAACAATCGCCGTCGCATCAACATTGATGTCAATATGATTGCTGAGCAAGTTGTTGATCATCCGCGTATTGCGCACGCCAACGGTCATGGTCACTTGCTTGCCCGGAAAATCGATGTCTGTGACCGGTGTTGCTGAGAAACCGCTTAAGGTATTGTCGGACAGGTTGGCAAAGAAAGTGTCATCAGCGACCTGCGTTTTGGAGGTGTCATCTTCGCCCGAAGCCATCGCTGTTGCCGCGGCCAAGACGCCGGCATCAACGGCAGCCTGAAGTTCGTTGGAGATGCGGACACTATTGCCATAATCGACGGCCATCGATGCGACCATTGCCATCGGGATTGCCGTCAGGCCGAAAATCAGGGACACGTTGCCCCTCTTATCATTGACAAGCTGCTGCAGCGGTGCAGTGCTTTGCCCCAGGAGTTTGCGGAACCGTTTCAACAGCATTTGGGTAGTCCTCCAACACGAAATTGCACACAATCGTCCATTATAGACGTTGAGTACAATCTATCGAAAAGAAGAGGAAATTTCGTTCCATAATAGCTTCAAATTTTATGAAAATTGAAACATCGGAACGGCGTGCTCACACCCTTGGAGGTGTTAATAGGACGGTCAAAACTAAACATTATGACTGACCCTAACCTATTTTAATCAAAGACTAAAAGGGCAAAACGTGCTCCCGCCTTCGGCATTGCAGAAACTAACAAGAACCAAATAAATTGCTTCCATTCATATCAATCTAAGTGGGTTCACACTAACCTTGCGGACAAAAGCAATTGAGCGTACGGCAAAAGTCGCCAGCGTGGGTTCCGCAAATCTCTCGTGACCCATCGGTTGGCGCAATCAACCGGGTCATTTGGCAACTCCCTGTCAAACCACGTTTTGTAATTACGGCGCGACCAAGTAGATTCACCCACTGCTCGCAAAGCCGCCGATCGTTTGCCATCGATTAAGTCAGCTGATCCACAAACCAGCAGGTTACTCCGGATTTGGTGAAACCAATTGCCTGTCGCTTCCCGTCAAATTTTGCGTTGTTAGCTGCCTTTTGCGAAATCTTCGTATGACGTCTGCCAGCCGGTGGATGACTGCTTGGGCAACGCGCCTGAGGCTTGCCGTCTCTATCATTAGTCGGCTTGGCAGTGCAGTTACGAAGTTATTACCTTAAACCCTCGAAACAGTGCGATGGTCTTGGTCGGATCTTATTGAATGTCAGGTAGCCTTGTCGGGTTTTGTGCGTGGAGAAAAGACGAGGAACTTAGACATGCGTTCTGGCTCATCTACGAACCAAGCAGCGCCACATTCGGAGGAGTTTGAGGACCAATATCGCCGACCCACTTGCCGGCACATTGGTAGCTTTGATGAACCTCAGTCTCAGCTTGGTCCGGGGACCACGCAGTTACTTCAACTGCTGGATCACCTTTAGGCCCAGAGCGCAACACGCTCTACGGGCTTGAGGGAGGAAACGAGGATGCACGACATAATCAAGATCGTTGCGATGGTGGTCGCAGTGCTGTACGGCGATTACAAAGTGAACGATGGTAAGGCTGTTCTTGCAACGTTACACGTAATCAACCAATTTCTCTGATCAAACCGAACCCGTGCGCGTCCCAACGGTCCCACTCATCCTCGCTGCCGTCAAAAGCTGGTCGTTAACTCTACCCTATGCATAGACCGAGCAGTATCGATTGGGAGGCCCGCAGTTGGTACTTCCCAGACCGTCCGGCGTCGCTTGCAAGGAGTCCGTTGTGCCCCTGATAACGGGCTTTCTTGATTAAAACTTTTGATCTCGAATAAATTTCAGACGTCCAGCGATTGTGCCTGGCAGGCCAGTGTGCGACCTATAACGGCCGTTCTAACTGAATGTATCAAAAGTTGCATAAATCCTTTAGCTGCAATTATTGATTGCATGCTATTGTTCGGTTTGGATCAGCAGAACGGGCATTCGAGACGTCAGTGTTGAGCACATGAGGTGCTCCTGTTTTCGAATGCACCATGTCACTCCCTTTGTCGCCGCAGAAGCTGGACGGGTTTGGCAGATCATCGACATGTATCTAGTCGCTGTCCAGAAAGCTGAATGCTGAAGATCGAAATCTGAGTGTGCCACGCCGCGCACGGGCGGCTTATTGTGCCTGGAGCCCAACTACCGGCGCAGCACATTGAGCACGCGAACATCGACTGGACATCAAACGCCAAAATGGTACAGGGATCATGACAACAAACTGGCAGAACGGAATATGCGAAGCGCTGAAGGCAAAGACGTGGGTCATTGTTTCAGATGTCGTCGGATTGGCCGCGCTGATGGCTATAAGCGGATCGTTGCCGGTCAATGATTGGCTGTTTATCCTATTAACTGGCGTGCTGCTGGTTGGCTCTTTCATAGTGCTGGCACCGCCGTTGCGCAAATCAGCCAGTACAGCCACACTTGGCGCCAAGCCGCCACTCAGAAAACTATGCATCGGGATGTCGCCGCGCGTGGCGGAATGGCAGTCTTACGGGGACGGGTAAGCACCTCATAGACAGAAAATCGATTTCTGATGGAAGTTGCTCAAATACCAGGATGACAAGCGGTTTGTTTTCGGAGGGATTTTATGTCGATAGGGTTGATCAAATTCGCCTCGGGTGGCCTGATTGGGGCGGTTTTCGCGGCAGTTTATCTGACGTTGCAACGCCCCTGAATTTCACTCAGCCCGATATGACCTTTGGCAAACGGCTAAGTCAATTCAACCCGTAAGTTCGGACGTCTGGGTTTGGCGCTTCCCGGACTATCTGGCATCGCTTGCAAGGAGTCCGCTGTACCCGTGAGAGCAGACATTTGATTGACGATAAGCGTTTTTGCGCTGCTATCGTCTGTATACGGATGGCCGGAGGCCTCACTGGGCGGCGCGTCCGATG
>JAEKFU010000491.1 GCA_016522385.1 Pseudomonadota bacterium | reverse complement strand
GAACTATTGTGTGACGCCTTCTTGCCGAGCGGCTAGCTCAGCCAATTCCGCCGACTTCCCCAACGCTTCGCAGATCGATCACGCACCGCGACGCCGCTGCCCCAGTCCCATCTTTTTGGCCAATGCTGATCTCGCCTTGGCGTATTCAGGAGCAACCATTGGATAATCAACCGGCAAGTTCCACTTTTCGCGATACTGCTCAGGTGTCAAATTGTAATGGGTGCGCAGATGCCGTTTCAAAGACTTAAACTTTTTACCGTCTTCCAAACAGATGATGTAATCATCCGTCACCGACCGGCGAACCGGTACGGCGGGTTTTGCATCATTGGCCGGCTTGTCACTGACGCCCGCTACAGCTCCGGCCAGCGCTCGATAAACTTCGTTGATCAGACTGGGGAGATCCGCTGAGGGCACGGCATTGTTGCCGACATACGCTGCCACTATGTCGGAAGTCAATTCTACGATTTCTGTCTTGTTTTCCATCTCACATTTCCTGTTAAACTAGGAAAACCCAATTCGAACTCAACACACTGTCACGAAGCGCTCGGCAATATTTCTCTCGAAAAGTGTGATCCGGCTCGATGGGCTTAAAGTGCCATCTGACCCTCGCATGATTCACCAGCGACACTCAATTTGACGGCTTTTGATAGTTGCGAACACCGCCTTTCGCTAAATTCGCTTCATCTGCAGCTATTTTCGCTACATTAGTACGAGTCGTACTATCAATCAATAGTACTTAAGGCGGCAATATGCAGCAGAAGATTGACTGAGGAAGTTTTTGGCATGCGTATTTGGTGCAGTGGGAAGTAATTTATTTACCCAAAGTCAATTTATTAAATTTTCTATTTTGGCTCACGCGACCTTGCGCGCATAAGGCCCAGTTTTGTCAGATGCCCAATCCCAATAGGTCAGCAGCATTCGGGCTTTATTGTAAGATAATGAGTCAAATAGGTTTTGCAACTCAGTGGTCGAGCGTTGCGAGTCGGAGATAATTGCAGATGATTCTCGCCATTTTTCGATCACAGCAGGATAATCATTTCGTGGATAACCAATGGCCTTCATGGCAACTGTTATAGGTTCACCTTCATCATCGGAAATGATGCGCAACGCGTTGGCTTTATTGATGCCCGCCAGATCGGCCAGCAACGCTGCCGCGTCGTCCATTGCCCGCTGTGCAATCAGGTCGACAAGCTCATTCATTTGCGACAGATCAGCAAAACTGGCCTCAACGGGCTCGTCAACCTGCATTTCAGCACAGTCAACTGCCATGGTGATCTTCAAGATCTTGTCCAACGTCTCTGAGTCCGTAAGGAAACGCGAGAGCACATAGCGGCGAAGTTCTGAAGGCAGAAACCAGAATAATTCAAAGGCGATGGGTGCCGGCGTGTCGCCCCTGGTGACCAACGGCGCCTGCAGAGCGGTTTGGTCTTTGGCAGAAAGACTTAGCTTCACAAAGGCATCATGCGAGATCGACGCACCGGGATTACGGACAATCGTTAGATATACGGACTGATCGCCATGTTCCAACAACGCATCGCACATGGTCGGTGTCAAAGACCGCCGCCGCGCAATCATTCTCTGCCTGTCATTGTCGCTGGTTGCAATCAGCGACATCAGGACCTGATCGCTGATGCCAGAACAGCCTTCCAGCAATGGGCCGGCAACCTCAGATTTCGGATGCTTGAGCAGCTTGTTGACGAGTAACGCCGGTGGCTTTTCCATCAGGCAGATGCGTTCACTAAGCGCGATCAGATTCGCTACCGGAATTTTTGGTAGCAGCCGAAGCAGCGTGTCTGCAGCCAATGCTCTTTCTTGTGGCTGGGCCGCACCAGATGGTTTCGACATAATATCGAGCAGCATTCTGGCGGTTTCACCAGCCTTAGGGTCCACGCTGTCAGGCGAAAACTCGTCGCCCTCTTCGGTTACCTGCGTGGCCAACGAAGCCGTGCTGACAGTCCAGCTTTCTGTGGTCGGTTGCTCCGGCTCCTCTGTGGCAATCTGCCCTTCCCGCGTTTCACCAGATGCCTCGGGCTTGCAGTTTGTCGCACCCCCAGACACAGCGATCTGGCCGACCGTTTGTTCGTCCTGCCCGTCTGAACCTTCTGCAATCCTATCAATGTCTTCATCAGCGTCATCGATAGCCGGTTCATCTGTCGTATCAAAACTCTCCAACGACGCGTCGGTTTCAACTTCTGGTCTGCCATCTACTTCATCGGTCAGCTGAGACAGCGCATCTACGACCCGTTCGTCCGACGCGTTGGCTGTCTGGCCGGCTCCGGCGTCAAAGACAAATGGAAGCTGCTCTATTGATTCGGGCTCTTTTGACTGGTTCGGCTCATCGACAATTGCGTTAAATACGCTCTCGGCAACGTCATCTGAACCGCCCGACCCGTCCGCATAATCGAACTCAAAAGGGCTATCTGCACCATCTTCATCGGCGTCAGACGCAAGAACGAAAGCAAAGGGAGTGTCATCAGGATGCTCGATGCCCTCAGACAAAACAAATTCGGCTAGAAACTGTTCTTCTTCGACATCGTCGCTTTGTGCGGTTTCGCCGGCGACATCCTGGTTTTTGGCTTCAACGCTGGGGATTTCGCCAATCGCTACTTCGAGCTGCGAGTCCGCGGGCTCTGCCGCCTCTATATCATCGATTGAAGCCAGATCCTCCTGCACCTTATCTTGCGACAGGCCGATCTCGTCAAAAGCCTGCGGTGCGACTGGGTCGTCGTCTGCCTGCAAAGCAGGCTTGTCGGGTTCCAAGACGCCTGCAAGCTGCTCTGTCGCTTCATCATCGGAAGAATCCTGTTCGGTCTGATCAGCGGACTCCGGCCTACCGGTCACTTCAGCCAGCAGCTGATCGACGGAGATGCTGCTTTGCTTGAACTCATCAAGAGCTGATTGGAACAGATCGTCGGACACCGGCGCCTCGTCAACTTCCGCTTCAGCGACGGCTTCGCTGCCGTCATACGGCTCGTCGGTTGGCAACTCGATAGGCGAGTGGTCTTGGGAGACCTCGATTACCTCGGCAGGCTCGACAGTTTCTTGGCAAGAATCGCTACCCAAATGAGACCCGTCGCTCAAATTTGGTTGCGCGACCGTTCCGTCAGCGATTTGACCATGGGTATCGTCTTGCGCTTCATGCTGCCCATCGACCGTTGTTGGTGTCTGCGCGGCGTCAGGCGTCTCGGCCAACTCACATGGTGTTACTGGAGAGCCCGATATCAACTGTATGTCGTCGGCTGTTTCGAACTTTGCATCAAGATCATCGACGATCGATCCGGCAGGCACCTGTTTGACGACCGCGCCCGTCTGATCGTCAGGCTGTTCCCAATGATCGGAGTCCGCCTCAAATGCCGTTGGCCCTTGGTAGACCTCGCGCTGCAACTGATCGGCATCGATTTCCTGCTGGGGACTTTCGCCGGCCGCGGCGGGATCCGCCGGGTGCGGTGGCACAGGAACGTCACTGTCAATTGACGACGAGTGGGATTTTTCGACAGCCGTTGCTGTTTCTTCATCAGCCGTGGGCGAAGAAAACTCCCGCAATTCTGCGCTTGCTGGACTATCGATCGATAGTGCCGGCTCAACGCCGTGTGACAGCGGGCTTACTGTTTCAGCCTGTGCATTGGAGGCGGGTTGCTCAGTCTCAACCAACGGGACCTCAAATTGCGGCAGCAAGTCATCGTAAGATACCGCCTGCGCCACCTGATCGAAGTTTTCGGCAGGGGCTGCCTCCAACGATTCGCTGGAGAGCGCGGCGAATGTCGAATCAGGCTGCGATGACAGCGGTAGTTCTGGCGTGGCGTCTTCGTGTTCCGGAGGTGGAGCGTCTTGCTGTGGCGCCCAATTGCCGCCATTGAGCCTGGCCGAGAGCGCACGAAATGAGTCCGCCGTGAAACGGTGGTTGTGCACATCGCCATTGTTGGGCGTTTCGGTGACGCCCGCTGCCGGCCGGTTCTCTTGCGATGCAGGTTCCGCAAGTTCTGCGGTCTGCGGCGCGGCGGTGTCTGTCGCAAATCCCACGCTGGGCTCCTCCACCAATGCCGTTCAGAAAAGCCCAAACACATGAAAATGTATTTAATGGAAGCCTTCGCGAACCCTTCACCCAAACCCCCGGTGAAAACAGGGTAAACAAATGGTAAAGCCGTTGCCGCATGACGGGACGGACGCATATCGGGCGGCGCTCCTTGGGCCAGTACAAGCTATGGTGGGCCGACATTTCGACACGCAATCTGTTCAATCATCGGCCAATCGTTTAACTAGGGTTGATCACAGCGCAAGGGAGAGCGAGGGATGCGTGAGTTTGAGCGGCTTGCAGACCTTGCCGCAGAGCAAGGTAACGAGATCGGCGTCAGCTCCTGGACGGATATCTCGCAAGAGCGGATCAACCGGTTTGCGGATGTGACCGGCGATCGTCAGTGGATTCATGTCGATCCAGAGCGGACCGAACGTGAATTGCATATGTCGACGATCGCACATGGCTATCTGTCACTGTCGCTGCTGCCTGCCTTCATGGCAGAGATTTTCAAAGTCAATTCGCTGAAACGGATGATCAATTTTGGTGCCAATAATGTACGCTTTGTGAGCATGGTGCCAGTCGGATCGCGGCTGAGGGGCCGTTTGAGTGTACAAAAGGCGGTCTTGAGTGCAGCCTCGCTGCGCACCATTTGCGATGTCAAGGTCGAGATTGAAGGTCAACGCAAGCCGGCATTGAAAGCTGAGATCATTACACTGATGTATGAGTGAGGGAAGAATGAGCAGCAAATCATCCATCAAACACCAACAGGACGATGCAGCCTGGCGTGAACAGCTGTCGCCAGAGGAGTTTTATGTCACACGTCAGCACGGCACCGAACGACCCTTCAGCCATCCGTACAACAATGAAAAAACCAAAGGTCAATACAATTGCGTGTGCTGTGGGGAACCCCTGTTTCACTCCAGCGCCAAATTCGACTCTGGCACGGGTTGGCCTAGCTTTTACCAGCCAGTCAGCGCAGAAGCCGTCAGTGAACACCAGGACCGATCGCTGTTTATGCGCCGGACCGAAGTGCGCTGCGCCAAGTGTGATGCCCATCTCGGGCACGTGTTCCCGGACGGTCCGCAGCCGACGGGTCTGCGATACTGCATGAACGGTGTGGCCCTGAAACTACAGCCTGACGAGTGAGCAAGCGGTTGAAGCGCAACCCGAAATCAGCAATGCTTCGGGCAGTTGTTACCAATCAATCAAGTAACGGACATGCTCAGTGAGCAGATAAATGATGAAATCACACTCACCGGTGCCGACCAACCGGCCGGCAAGCTGTTGCGGCACTATTGGATGCCGGCGGCGCTCAATGAAGAATTGATCGGCAAGCGGCCGGTAGTGCCGGTCACACTGATGGGCGAACGTCTGGTCCTGTTTCGCGATCAAGGCGGCAGGCTGGGTCTAATCGGACGGCATTGCCCGCATCGCGGTACCGATCTTTGTTACGGTCGGCTTGAGGACAACGGCCTGCGCTGTCCGTTTCACGGCTGGCATTTCGATGCCACAGGTCGATGCCTTGAGCAACCGGCCGAACCAGATGGATCGCGGATGCATGAGAATATCCGCACGAAGTCTTATCCGGTGGTTGAGAAAAACGGCATCATCTGGGCCTATATGGGCGCCGGCTCGCCGCCCGCGTTCGCGCACCTTGATTGTTTCCGAGCCCCGGACAGCCATGTCTTTGCTTTCAAGGGCTTGTGGGAGTGCAACTGGCTACAGGCACTAGAGATCGGTATTGACCCGGCACATGCCTCGTTCCTGCACCGATTCTTGCAGGACGAAGACCCCAAGTACGGCTATGGTAAGCAATTCCGCGACACCGCTGATGCTACGGAAATGCCGATGACCCAGGTGTTGCGGGAGTTTTCTCGACCGCATATCGAGGTCGAGGAATCCGGTACTGGGCTTCGCATCATCGCGCTCCGCGACCTTGAGAACGGTTCAACCCACGTGCGCATCACTAATCAGGTTTTCCCCTGTGCGATAACCATCCCGATGTCGAACGAAATGACAATCACCCAGTGGCATGTGCCGGTCGATGATCATCGTTGCTACTGGTATTCGATGTTCACCAGTTTTGGTGACCCGGTTGACAAGTTGAAGATGCGTGAGCAGCGCTTGAAGGAACATCATCTGCCCTACTATGAACCGGTGAAGAACCGGGCCAACAATTATGGCTACAATCCAGATGAACAGGATACACTGACCTATACTGGAATGGGGCTCGACATCAACGTGCATGACCAATGGGCCGTTGAGTCGATGGGCTCGATTCAGGACAGGCGCAACGAGCATCTCGGCAAATCGGATGTTGCGATCATCCGTTACCGTAGACTGCTGCGGCAGGCAATCGCTGCGGCGAACAATGACCCTGCCACGAAACCGCCATTCGTTCTCAATGACGATGACGCTGCGAAGGTCATGGGGCCTCGGTCAATTGATGTGATTGCGGGCAACGATAGCTGGCGGGATATTTGGCGGGAGCGTGATGATAAGCGACGTGCCGCGTGTTCGTGGCCGGCGGCGTTTAGGGGATAGTGGGCTTGGCGCAGGCAACTTTTGTCGACAGGCATGGATTGCATAACGATCAACGCCAGGCAGCGCTTGAGGCGGGTCTCAAACTGATTAAGGAACAATCTCTTGAGATGGTCAGAGTTTCGTTTGCCGATCAGCATGGTGTATTGCGCGGCAAGACGATCATGGCCACAAGCTTTGCATTGGCTTGTGCCAATGGCGTTCCAATAACCTCAACGCTGCTGCTAAAGGACACTGCGCACCAGACGGTTTTCCCAGTCTGGACGTCGGATGCCGGATTTGGCGCCGGCCGGCTTACGGGGGCAGGCGATGTCATGATGGTGCCTGATCCCTCGACCTTTCGCGCTCTGCCATGGTCGGCAAAGTCAGGCTGGATCCTGTGCGATCTCCATTATACTGATGGAGGCCCGGTAGGCTTTTCATCCCGTCAAATACTACGTGATGCGATGGCAAGGCTCGCCAAAATCAACATGGCCCTGGTGACTGGTCTAGAGGTTGAATTCCACGTGTTGAAGGCTGAAAGCGATTCAAATGACGGTCATCTTACAAACGGCTTTCAATATCTCACTGAAGATCGGTTCGATCAGCTAGAGGCGGTCTTCGAGCTGATCCGCGAGAATTCTATCGCACTTTGCCTGCCGATACGTTCACTGGAAGCCGAATTCGGGCCCAGTCAGTGTGAAGTCACTTTTGAGCCCGCACCAGGCATGGTGCATGCAGACAACATGGTGCTTTTTCGCGCCATGGTGAAACAAGTTCTCAGGCGACAAGGCCTTAAGGCTTCCTTCATGTGCCGTCCGCTGATCGAGCAATCGATGGCCAATGGCTGGCATCTGCACCAGTCACTGGTCGATGCTCACAGTAACGTCAACTTGTTCACCCCGGGTGATGGCGAAGTCCTGTCTGAGACCGGCCGGCAATGGGTTGCAGGCCTCATCGCTCATGCCCGTGAAACCTGCCTGTTCTCAACTCCCACAGTCAACGGCTACCGGCGTTACCAGCCGTTCAAACTGGCGCCGGACCGCATTCAGTGGGGTATCGACAACAAGGGCGCGATGATCCGTGCGCTCGCCGCTCCAGGCGATTCGGCGAGCCGCATCGAAAACCGCATTGGCGAGCCGGCCGCCAACCCGCACTACTATATTGCATCGCAGATCCTGTGCGGCCTCGACGGAATTAACCGGGCGCTCGAAGCGCCTGCACCGGTCGAAACTCCTTATGACAGCGATGCCGAAAGACTGCCGTCCGATCTTGGCGAGGCCCTTGATGCATTTTCGAAAGGTGAATTCTATAGGCGCCAGCTTGGAACCGAGTTTGTCGACTACCTCACAACCCTCAAGCGCGCCGAATGGCAGCGCTATCTGGCCACGGTCTCGCCATGGGAACAGGATGAGTATTTCGATCTCTTTTAGGGTTCGCCATCGCACGTTCCCCGCAGCACCTGGACGACACTTGCCTTTAAAACGGTTTGTTGAGCAACATGTACTGGGAGCCCAGGAAACCATTGCGCTTGGTAGCAACTGCCAGATAAACGCGCAGGGAGATGACCTTCCGTAGCGGGTATCCTGCACGGACCTGTTCGGCGCATTCCAATTCATTTGCGCTAACGGGCAAAACGACATCGGATTGAATGTGATCGACCGATGTCAAATCGGTTTGATGGGTCTTCAGGCACTTCAAGGCCTCTTGGCGCTTACTGCAGGCGCAAGTTCACGCAAGAGTTTAAGCCGCATGGCGCGAGCAAAATCATCATAGTTGCCAGCCTTGAGC
>JAEKFU010000296.1 GCA_016522385.1 Pseudomonadota bacterium | reverse complement strand
CGCAAAAGTCGCAGCCATCGGTGCATTCAACCCGATGCCACTGCCGGCCATCAGCACCAACCCGCTCACCAAACCGATGATCATGCCTGCCAGCGGAAAAGCGTGCGCCGAGTGTGCCAGGGGCTGCGTTTCGCCGACTGCACGTGGTGGCACCGGCAGTCGGGTCAGAAACGTCAGGCAGTCGCGCAAACCCCCAAACCAATATCCTGGGTTCCATACACTTACCGCAGGATGTGCTTCGATTTGACCGTCTTCATCGGCCATAGATGCCTTTTCCTTCTTGCGCAACCCAGTTATAGCCGTTGCCGGCCTAATTCAATGCACTGAACGGTGATCACAATGCAAGAACGCCAAACCGGGCTGCCATTTGATGATATCCGCGCCTTGATCAGAACAATGCCTGGTCCTGATGAAGCAGCGGTTGCCGCGGTTCGCGCGCGTGATGGTGAGTTGACAAAACCACCAGGTGCGCTCGGCCGTCTGGAGCAAATAGTTGAATGGCTGGCGGCCTGGCAAGGTCGCCATCCACCGAATGTGTCGCGTGCGGTCACCGCCGTTTTTGCCGGCAACCACGGTGTTGTTGCCCAGGGTGTAACAGCTTTTCCACAAGACGTAACCAGGCAGATGGTCGCCAACTTTCAAACCGGAGGCGCGGCGGTCAACCAAATCTGCAATACGTTTGATGTGGGGCTAAAAGTGTTCGAACTGGCGCTCGATATTCCCACACGCGACATCACTACTGATGCGGCACTTGATGAAGATGAGTGCGCAGCGACCTTCGCCTATGGCATGGAAGCGATCGCCGGCGGCTGCGATCTGCTGTGCATCGGCGAGATGGGCATCGGCAATACCACCATTGCTGCTGCAGTTGGACACGCACTTTACGGCGGCAATGCCTTGGACTGGACCGGCCCGGGTACCGGTCTTGATGAACAGGGCATAGCCCGAAAGGCGCGTGCGGTTGAACGGGCCGTGGCCTTTCATGGCGACCATATCCATGATCCTCTAGAAGTACTGCGCCGGGTTGGCGGCCGCGAAATTGCAGCCATGGCCGGTGCAGTTCTCGCTGCCCGCATGGAACGCATACCGGTTTTGCTCGACGGATATGTTGCGACGGCCGCCGCCGCCATTCTGCATGCCATGTCGACAACAGCACTCGATCACTGTATGGCGGCACACAAATCTGCCGAGCCGGCCCATGGTGCCATGCTTGAGCGGCTTGGCCTATCACCTCTGTTGGACTTGGGCATGCGTCTTGGCGAAGGCTCCGGGGCGGCTCTTGCGGTTGGCATCGTCAAAGCTGCAGTAAATACCCATGCAGGCATGGCGACTTTCACTGAAGCCGGTGTGAGCGAAAAGAGTTAGGGCCAAATCGGGTAAGGCGGCACCAGTTAAGCCGTTAGAGAAATCAGCCGGCGCTGCGTTTCGCTTTCGATGCCATCGTCGCCGAATATCGCCGCCCGTCCATTATCCAGGATCCTGCGCTGCGGGAATGTCACCGTGATCTGAGTCCCGTTACCCGGTACGCTGGTGATCTCCAGTTCACCGCCATGCAGCTTAGCCAATCCATTCACGATCGACAGGCCCAAACCAGCGCCGTCAATTGCCTTACGAGTTGCCATCGAACCTCTGGAGAAAGCACCGAACGCTGATTGTACTTCGGTGTCCACCATGCCTGGACCATTGTCGCGTACGCTCATTGCGATATCGCCCTTCGTGTTGCACCACGCGGTCATCTCGATATGGCCGCCAACCTGGGTGAATTTGACGGCATTGGACAGAAGATTGAGCCAGATTTGCCGAACAGAACGCTTGTCGCCGGAAAGCTTCGGTAGATTGTTGGGAATGTTGAGCGTGACAGTCTGGCGTTTCTCGCGCGCCTTGAGGCTGATGAGCTTCAACGCCTCTTCTGCCTCCTCGTGCAGCGATACGGCTTCGTCCACGATCTCCCGCCGTCCAGCCTCGATGCGCGACAAATCGAGAATGTCGTTTATTAGGGCCAGCAGGTAATGGCCTGAATGATGAATGTCGGAGGCGTATTCCTTATATGCCGAGACGGCATGCGGGCCCATCATTTCATGACTGAGAATTTCTGAAAAACCCATGATGGCATTCAGCGGCGTACGCAGTTCATGGCTCATCGTCGCCAGGAAGCGCGACTTGGCGCGATTAGCTTCCTCGGCCTTCAGCCGCGCCGCATCGGCCTGATCTTTGGCGCGCTTCAACTCGCCAATTAATTTTTCACGCTGCGCCTTGAAGACCAGCATGTCCCGTGCGGTGTTTTGCAGGCGCCTGGCCAACTGAATGAAGAACACCTCGACGACGATAACTATCGCACCGAGTGCGATATAGAGCGGCTCTGGCTCAAATATGCATCTGAGCAAGATGAAAAACGAAATGAAGCCGGTACCGGCGATCACCACCGGCAAGAAATTACAAGCGATGATGATGCGGATCGCGACCACCGCCATCAAAGTGGCGATGACAAATACATGCTGCATATCGTTGCCAGCGTCCCAGAAGATGAACAACGGCATCGACCAACTGGCGGCATAAAGCACCTCCGAAGCAGCCAGCATGCCGATCCATTCGGGAAATCGAACATTTTCTTTGTTAACCTGCTCGTAGTGGCGGCACAGGAACAGCTGAACGCCTTGGCTGGCAATCAGGCAGGCCAACCAGGCAGCGGCATTGATCCAATGGGTCCAGATCAGGCTGGTAAGGGCAAACATTAATGCCAGTAGCGGCAACGCCACTGACACCCGCAACTGATTGCGCACGAACATCATCAAGAGATCCCGCTCCCACGAGATCTCGTCGCGATCTTCAAAACTTGTCTTGGTGTCCTCTTTGGCCGCCGATTTCTGCGATGATGCGGTGTGATCATCCAGATCGAGCGGAGTCAGAAGACCCGAGCCAACCCCTAGGCCCATAGTGCGCCGCCTTTCTCGCCGATGCCCAACATTCGATCGGCGACACCGCGGTTACCCCCCGGTCAAGCACAAAAGTACGTCTGGAAGGATTAAGACGAGCTTCCAAAACATGGTAAAGTTTGAATTAAGACCGTTACTTTGGCGCTTGCCGGGCGGGTGTATCTGGGGTTGTCGAGAAGTCGGTGAGGAGCTAGCTGGGTGGATCTGGAAGAGCTTGTTCAGAGCATTCGCGCATGCCGGATCTGCCGTGATGCGCCGGAGGGTCTTGCCTTGCCACATGAGCCGCGGCCCGTGATCCAGGTAAGCAAGACAGCCCGGCTGCTGATCGCCGGTCAGGCGCCCGGTACGCGCGTTCACGAATCGGGCCGTCCGTTCACCGATCCGTCCGGCGATCGGCTGCGTGATTGGTTGGGCATCGACAAGGATGTCTTTTACGACGACGCACGCGTCGCCATCGTACCGATGGGCTTTTGTTTTCCCGGACAGGACAAACGTGGAAGTGATCTGCCGCCGCGGCCGGAATGCGCAAGACATTGGCGACACAAACTTCTGAAGCGATTGCCGGCCGTCGAACTTGTGCTGGTGATCGGACAATATGCGCAAGCCTGGCACCTCGGGTCACTCCGCAAGTCGACACTCACGGAAACCGTGTTCCATTGGCGAGAGGCGTTTAGTGTGCTGGATCCGCCAGTAATAGCGCTGCCTCATCCATCCTGGCGCAACAACACGTGGCTCACCAACAATCCCTGGTTCGAACGTGATGTGCTGCCGGTGCTGAAATTACAAGTGGAGAGGCTTGTGGCTGAGGACAGCAATTAGGCGAGCGAATTGAGTTAAGAAATTACTGTCATATCGTTGCTAAGGTCACGGCAATTCGCAACAAGTCATTAAGGCATACTGGATAGCCTTTTGCTGACTTAAATTGAACGGGCCAGTTTGCCGACCATGCGCACTCAACGGACATCGGCTTCTCGCACAGGACACAAACATCGTCTGCTGATTGCGGATGACGATCCGCGTCTTTTGGAGTTGATGACCTCCAACCTAGCCGATGAAGCGGCTGAGATCATCTGCGCCGAAGATGGCGTAGCCGCGCGCGATCTGCTTGGTGAAACGGATTTCGATCTTGCCATCATCGACCTGGGCATGCCCGAACTTGATGGATTCGAGTTGATCACTCACCTCAGACAGAATCCCCGCACAGTTGACCTGCCCGTGATCGTGGTGACCGGTCGGGGCGACAAGCAGGCCATAGAGCAGGCTTTTGCAGTCGGTGCCAGCACATTCGTTACCAAACCGCTGAATTGGACACTGTTTCGCTATCAGGTGCAGTTCGTTATTCGCAGCGGACACATCAAGAAAGACCTGCGCCTCGCCCGGGATAAGGCGGACCGTGCCAATCGCGCAAAAGACAATCTGATCCAGCTGCTCAGTCATGAACTACGCTCGCCGATTAATGTTCTCGTCGGCTTTTCCGAGGTCTTGCAGCGCGACCTTGAAGGCCGGCTCGATTCAACACAGCAAGCCCACCTGACCGAAATTTCCCAGGCAGGCCAGCGTCTCAGCGAGGTGCTCAGTGATGTGCTGTTCTTCTCGCGCCTGAGCAATGGCGATCACCGACTGCAAATAGACAACACGCACCTCAGCGAGCTGGTCGAGGATGCTGCCGTTTCACTCAAAGGCAAAGCACGGGCCAAAAATATTGTGCTGTCATATTCCGACTACACGAATGGGCGGGAACTTTGCGCCGAGCGGAACCTTGTCCTTGATGCGCTAAAACGCCTGACCGACAATGCAATCAAGTTTTCGCCCGATGGAACTGACGTCAAACTGTCAACACATATTCTGTCCGATGGCTCTGCGGTGCTTGCGGTGCATGACACCGGCCCAGGCATAACCAAACTGGCGCTGGAACACTGTATGCAACCGTTTGTTCAGGCGGAAAAGGCGTTGACCCGGTCAGAACAGGGGCTTGGACTGGGACTGCCGATTTCCAAGTTGATCGCCGAGATGCACGGCGGCAAACTCGTCGTCGATGCCAAGCCCGGTGGCGGCACGACTGCCTCGATTTGGATTCCGTCATCAAGTGTCTTGATCGAGCCTGTTCAACAGGCCGGTTGAATTGTTCGCTTGGCTTGACCCGGCGAATCCAGCAATCTCAATTTGCAGATGTGACACCGTCCCCCGCGGGCCTTTAATTGATTACAGCCAGGTCACTTCCTTTGACGGAAAATTTGCACCAGACGCGTGAACAGGTAGCTCCAGCCGAACGCGTGCAACAGCATAAGGATGATGAACTGAGGGTTGCCAAGAACCATCGGGTTCACCGCGCTGGGGCCGATTTCGAGGGGATATGACAGATAAGCACCCGGAAGGCTTAGCAGGAACCTCATGTCTTGGCTCCAGTTCAGACCCGGACACAGAGGTGATGGCAGCAAGGTGCTAGTTGTGATTTTGCAGACAGCCGGATCGGTCATCGACGCCATAAACAATGCGTGCGCTATCTGACTGGCATAAATCACCGCAAGAAACAGCAAACACCAAAAACAGATACGGCACAATGTCATCAAAGGGCTCACGGTGCATTGATGCCATCGAATCACTGAAAGCTGAATAGGTGATTGGTGGCAAAGCGCCTCGAATCCTCAAATACGCAATGCGGATGCCTTTGAAGCTTGTTAGACGAAAGTATATATCCCGAATGGCGCAATTTTGATCCGCAAAGCGGAAACGATCGTTTAGTGTGGTATGCCACATACCAAAGCAGTAAGTTTCTTGGGAGGAAACACAGGTGAGTCATGTTGCAGCAGTTACCGCCAGATAGCACCGAAGAAACCCGGCGCAGTGAAGTCCGTATTCCAAGCAAAGAGAGCCTGAGAGCTTCCGGCCAGGTTCAATCTTTGAGCCGGGCCCTGAAACTGCTCAATGCTCTGTCTTATTACGTTCAGGGACTTTCATTGTCAGAGGTGGCCCAGGAGGTGGGTTTGCCGAATTCAACGGCACATCGTCTGTTGACCACTTTGCAGAATGAGCGTTACGTCCGCTTCGACAATGAGCGCTCGGTCTGGATGATCGGCGTACAGGCTTTCCGTGTCGGCTCGACATTCGTACGCTCGCGTGATCTTGTTTCCATTGCCAGACCTTATATGCGTCGCTTGATGGATCAATCCGGCGAGACGGTCAATCTAGGAATTTTGGATCGAGATGAAGTTGTCTATCTCGCCCAGGTCGAAACGCAAAAGATGATGCGGGCGATTGCCGGGCCGGGCGGTCGGGCGGCTATACATTGTTCAGGCATCGGCAAGGCACTGTTGGCCTTCATGAATGTTGAAGATCGCGACCGGCTGCTTGGCAGCCTGCAAATGCACCGCGAGACAGCCAAAACATTGACCAGCGGCCGTGCCCTCAAAGACCAGTTGCCGACCATTTCTGGCAGCGGCTACGCAGTCGACGATGAAGAAAACGCAATTGGATTGAGGTGTGTGGCCGGTGTCATTTTCAATGAGCATTCAGAGCCATTGGCTGGTCTATCGATATCCGGTCCTACGGCGCGACTGACGGATGCGCTACTCCCCTCATTGGGCGCGCTGGTCGCGGGAATCGCCAATGAAATAACTGCAGAACT
This sequence comes from Pseudomonadota bacterium, assembly GCA_016522385.1. GTDB lineage: Bacteria > Pseudomonadota > Alphaproteobacteria > Rhizobiales > Aestuariivirgaceae > JABDJG01. The sequence goes on along the minus strand of JAEKFU010000296.1, from coordinate 7,838 downwards.
AGGTGGGCGCCGGCCGGTTGTATAAGGCTTCATGTACTCCTAACTAAGGCTTACTCCGTTTTGGTTCGCGGGCGATCTTGTTTTCCACAAATTATGATGCACGACCAACGTAAGGACAGATAGATGGCGACGATTTCGAAGGAAACCGTGCGCGATGCGCTGAAAGCCGTAATGGCACCCGACGGCGGGACTGATATCGTTTCGGCTGGTATCGTGTCGGAAATCGTAATCGCCGGCGAAAACGTCATGTTCGCACTGAACATCGATCCAAATAACGCCAAAGCCTTTGAACCGGTCCGCGCCGCCGCGCAGCAGGCGGCAGAAGGCATTGAAGGGGTTGGCAAGGTGATGGCCGCGCTGACGGCGGAGAAAAAACCGACCCCTGGCGCAAATGGGAATGCAGCGCCAACGGCGTCTCCGTCGCCGGCTCAGGCACCCGGCGGCGCCAAGAATGCTGGTGTCCCAGGCGTGGATCGGATTATCGCCGTTGCGTCAGGCAAGGGTGGCGTCGGCAAATCAACCACAGCTGTCAATCTGGCGCTTGGTCTTGCATCACTCGGGCTCAAGGTCGGCGTGCTTGATGCTGATATCTACGGACCCTCACTGCCACGATTGTTCGGTCTGACCGGCCAACCGCAGCCGGTATCTCCCGGCTCGCGCATGCTCGAGCCCATGCAGGCTTACGGGCTCAAGATCATGTCAATCGGCTTTATGGTAGAAGAAGATACGCCCGTTATCTGGCGCGGTCCGATGGTGATGTCGGCATTGCAGCAAATGCTGAGCGAGATAGCCTGGGCCGAACTGGATGTGCTGGTTGTCGACATGCCGCCCGGAACTGGCGATGCGCAACTTACCATGGCACAGCAGACACCACTGGCGGGTGCGGTTATCGTTTCAACACCTCAGGACCTGGCGCTAATCGATGCCAGAAAGGGGCTCAATATGTTCCGGCGCGTCGATGTACCGGTCCTTGGTATCGTTGAGAATATGAGCTATTTCGTCTGCTCGAAATGCGGTGAGCGGCATGAAATTTTCGGCCATGGCGGCGCCGAGAACGAAGCCCTGAAGATGGGCGTGAATTTCCTCGGCGCGGTGCCGCTCGACGTCGAAATCCGCCAGCGCTCTGATGCTGGCCAGCCGATTGTTGCCAGTGCACCGGATTCAGAGCATGCCGGCATCTATCGTGAAATCGCTTCGAAGGTTTGGGGTGGCCTGCAGGCCGAAGGTCCAACACAACGCGCGGCTCCGACAATCATAATGGAATGAACATCCTCTTCGTTGAGGCAAGGTGATTGGGAATCTTTGTCCCGAGGGGAACTGGTCACGGCCCATACAATCGGTTATGTGTTGGCCGGGGTTGGAGTTTGTGTATTGCCGATGTGAGGTCGTTCTAATTTAGGATAAGGACAACCAGCACCATCGGGGGGATGAAGTGATGCGAGCGCTGTTTTTGATTCTTGGTCTTGTGGTTGCCGCGGCCAGCGTAGCTGTCGGGGTGGTCAGTTTCTTTCGCCCCGGCGAAATCGTGTTTGGCCTAAATCTCGGGTTAGCGGGCACTCTGCTCGTCGGCGGTCTGATCATTATTGCGCTGGCCGAACTAATTGGTGCTGTCGCGCGGCTCGCTAATACGTTTGAAAATGAGTTGGTGCAAGCCGCCACGGATCATTCCGCCCAAGGGGTTCCCTCGGTCGCGCCAACAACAGTAGCGGGAGCCGCTGCTGCGGGCGTAACCGCGCTCGCTGCAAAAGCCGCTGCTGATTCACAGGTTACCAGTGGTTCGAATGCGCATGAAAAAATTGATACCGGCGAGGTTCTAGGGCAAGGGACTGCTGATACCAGCGTTGTGGAAAGCGATTCGCAGACCGAGAGTGCTGATACATTGAGCGATTTGGCGGCAGAAACAACAGAGATGACAACAGAACCTGTTCCAGAGCCTGATAGTGTCGCAGCCCGCATCCGCGAGATAGCCGCCGATGTCAAGGCTGCCACCAGCAAACCGTCCCCGGAGGCAAGTACTGATACGGAGGTCCCTGTCGACGAGACTGCCGCTATGCCAGCTGTCGCCAATGACGACGTTGCACAGGAGGCGCAAAGAGTTGGTGACGCGACGGTGACAGAAGATGCGAGTGAAGTTGCTTCCAAACCGCAATCCGACGAAGCTGCGAGTCCGAAACCATACGAGGCGACAACAGAGCCCGAGCTGGCGGCCGCAACAGGCATGGCGAAACGGACTGAGCCCGAGACCGAAACTGAACCCGATGCGGAAAGTGAATCCAAGACAGAAGCCAAGACTGAAACCGAACCTGATCTAGGTACTGAGGCCGGATCTGAACCCGAGACACAAGCCGAAACCGATGCCGAAGCTGAAGTTGAACCTCAGCGGGTGGCTCAGTCGGAGCATGAGGAACAGCGCGACGCAGAAGTCGAATCGGTGCCAGAGGAGCACGCCGAGGCAAAGGCAGCGGCCGAAGCGGCCGTCAGCGCGCAACTGGGCCAAGCAGCAGATGGACCGGCGACTGCACAGCAGGAAATTGCGCTATATGTAATGGAGGAGACAACGGTTCGGGACCGCCCAGCGCGGGTGCTGTCCGACGGTACGGTTGAAGCAGAGACCGACGCGGGCTGGATGCGGTTTGAGAACATGGAACATCTCAACGAGTATCTCGACGCGATGTCGGCATAAGATCATAGGGGTGCTGCCAGCCGGGCAGTGATCTGATCCTGTGCAGCCAGCTAAGGACATTTGCGTAGGGCTTCAGCGACAGCCCCAGTTCATCCTCATAAAACAGATAAGCGCACATCGAGAGGTCGGCTATTGTGACGGTGTCACCGGTCATGAAGGGTTGGGTGGCCAGATGCTTGTCAACAATGCCCAGAGCACCTTCCGCGCGTCCACGCAGGAATGACAGAACGGCGGTATCTGCACTTTCTGCGAAAGTAGTCAGGAAACGCAGGGTTGCCAGATAGCTGGTGAATTTGTGATTGTCGAACAGGATCCAGCGCCAGATTTCGCGTCGGTGATCGTCGTCTTGAGCGCTAAACTGTCCAGATTGCTCCGCAAGGTAGTCAAGGATGACCCCGGATTGGCTGAGTTTGATCGAGCCATGTTTGAGTACGGGCGCTTCGCCCATCTCGTTGACATGTTCCCGGTAACCTGGGTTGCGGGTCTCGCCGTTAAAAAAGTCAACGAATACGGGCTCCCAATCGAGATTTGTCAATGTCAGCATCAGGGCTGCCTTGTAGGCGTTGCCGGATTCTCCGAAACAGTATAACTGATAGTCTGCCATCCGCTTTTTACCTTTCGTCAATCCTTTGGCTTCACGAGTGTCAGACCGGCCATCATCACCATCAGGGCGCCCCAGATCCATAGCGAATGTTGTTCGTCAAAAATGACCATGCCCCAGAAGACGCCGGATAGGGTCACCAGATAGGCTGTCTGGCTTGCGAACACTGGCCCGGCCGTGGTGACCATATGAATGAACAAGCCGTATGACGCTGCATTGACGACGGCCATCGCGGCGATATTGAATTCGGTCATACCCCACGGTTTGGCAAGCGAAACGAACGAGTCTGTTGCCAAGACCACGGGTGTCAGCAAAAGTGCCGCCATCACCAGCATGCCGGTGAGAATGCCGAACGCATCGCTGCCCTGCGGTCGCCGGAGCGAGATCCATAGATTTTCAATCGCATAACAGGCTGATCCTGCAACGCACACGAGGACCCAAGTTGTCATGCTGCGGTCTGGCAAGCTGGTCTCGGGGCCGACAATCATAAGCACGGCGATAATGCCGAGCACGATGCCGAGCAGGCGGATGACTTCAATCCTTTCCAGACCTAACGATACCGCAAGGCCGAGTGTCAGCATGGGCACGATTGCAATTGTGATCGAGATTACCCCGGCGGGAATATGGGGCGCAGCATAAAAGAACATCGTACTAGGAACCGCGGTACCAAGCGCGCCGCAAACCACGTAGAAGACGGCATGCGCCTTCGTGAATGGTAGCAAGGCTTTTCGCCACGCCGAATAGGCCCAAACGAGTCCGCCACCGATAACCGCCTGCCACCACGATACCCCGAGCGGGTGAGCGCCCGCCTCGGTCACAAGCTTGGCCAGCGAAAATGTTATTCCCCAAGTGCCGCCGACGAACAAAAGCAGCAACCACGACGTCCATGTAGGACGCTTGTGGCTAATGACAGCCGCTGGGGCTGAGTCTACCGGCTCTCGATCGACGCTCACTCACGTTACCCGTTGAGGTCTAGGACCTATCGACACTTGCGGTTGCAGTGTCGGCGAGGCCTGTTGTGTCAATGGCAAACTGCGCAAGGCGCCGTCGTGTGGCCCACTTCAAGCCTTGAGCGGTGACGTCCAGTGGCATAATGGGCGGCGCCCCGCGCGGATTTGCACGGAATGGATCAGTGTCACGCCATTCGTCGTCAAACATGCCTGGCATGTCCATCCTCCTCATGACACAAAACTGAGTCAATCCATGCAAGCCAACACGTTAACCGCAAGTTTCGACTGTCCTAGCGCACATCCATCACACTGGTTCTCGCACTCCTGATGACACCATAAGCGACCGATGGGTTAAACAGCCTGGAAATGGCAGAGCGTCCTTCGTCTGAAACCACAATGCACATATGGTTCGATCCATTTTCGACGATTTGCTCCACGGGATCGCCAACGGCCGTCAATGTCTTTTTCACCCGAATGCCGATCGCTTCAAGCAATGCCTTAGCGTTCTTGACATTCTCTTTGGCAGTCTTGACACCTTCCTCGTTCTTGGCAGCCGAGAACAGCGTAATAGGCTCGCCGATCGTGTGGGCCAGCACGGCGCTGCGCCGAACCGCTTGCATGCACCGCGCTGTCCCGGTCGTGCAGATGAAAAACCCGCGCTTGCCGTTGCTTGGCCGAACCACCATGACCGAGCAAGGTGAAAGCACGGCAACTCGCTGGACGACTCCGGTGCCGAACCATGACTTGAGCTCGCCGCGCCAGCGTGACGGTTCTCCAAGGATCATCAAATTGTAGGGGCCGAGCTCATATTGGTCGAGAATACCCGATGCCGGATCCGGTGCAGTCTTCAGCTTCAAAACCACGCCACGACCCTCTTCACTGACAAACTCGACTTTGTTGTCCCCGGCCGGATCGCCCCAGGCATCCTGATGACCTGTCATTCGATACCATTTGCGCGTATCGATGCCTTCCTCGCGCAAGGCCGCGAGCGCATCCTTGAGCAGTTTCAGGCCCGGCAATTCGAGGCCTGCCTCGAGCATGTTCTGACGCGCCAGCCGCAGCTGTAGCCCGCCCGACCATAGACCCTGGTCGATCGGCCGGACATAAACGACGATGACGTCACAAGTATCATTCGGCGCAAATTTTGCCGCCATTCTGACCGTAATGAAATCATCCTCGGCATCTTTTACGCATGCCAGCACTCGAAAGCGCTTCCGGCGTTCAGCCCGCACATTGTCAATCGACTTCTTGAGTGCGCGGTCCAGGCGCTGCCTACGCTTACTCTTCTTGAAAATGACCATGGCAAATGTTCAAGCACCAACCAGCGGCCAATAGACCCAGGCGGCCGCCAGCATGATGATAATAGAGACAATCGCCATGCGCCAGCCAACCTTCAGGAAGTCGGTTGTCTTGAGATAGCCTGACGCGTACACAATTGTGCAGGCTGGTGTGCCAACAACCGTCAGATAGGCAAAGGCCGACGAAACGGCCGTTATGAAACCGATGATGATCGGGCTCTCGCCTGCAACACTGGCCATTTTCAAAACAATGGGCCCGAGCACTGCAACGGCTGCACCGTTTGACATCGTGTTGGTCACAATCGTCGTGAGACCTGATACGGCGGCCCAAAGCCCAATCCCATGATCGGCACCAAATGGTGACAGGAAACTTAGGAAGCTTTGTGCCACCCATTCAGCCGCGCCCGTGTCTTTCATCTGTACACCAAGAGATATTGCCGCTGCATAGAGCAGAACCACACCCCAGTTGACGCCCGAATTTACGTCCTCCCACAAGACTAGACCGGCGACCAGGAAGGCTGCTGCACCAAGAATGGCGATAATGCCCATGCCGAGCGTCTGCGACAAAGTTATCCAGCCAGTCAGCACTAGAGCAAAGATGAGGATGGCGACCCAGTCGCCCGGCTTCAATGGACCCTCGAGCATCACTTGCATGCGCAGCTTGGTTACGGCGCGCGAAAGGTCGGAATATTCCGGTTTGAATGTCAAAAAAAGAATTATCGTTACCATCGGCAGCTGGAGCAGAAACATCGGATAGGCGTAGGTCATCCATCTGACATAGTCGATCAGATATACTTCGGTTTCCGGGTGCGCCGGGTCATAGAAAAATTCCTGCCAATAGCCGATCATAATCGCGTTGCGCGCGCCTCCGGACGGGGTGCCGATGCCTGCAACCGAACAGCCATAGGAAATTGAGAACAACAGGCACGCAGCCAGGTTACGTACTTTATGCGGATCCTGCGATGTCAGCGTGATCAGCGTCAGACCAACCGGCAGCATCATTGCTGCGACAGTGTGTTCACCGACAAAAGACGCGAGAATGCCGGAAACCACCGAAATCCCAAAGCAGATCCAAACCGTCTTTGTCCCGGTAAACTGGACGATCAACCATGCAATTCGCTTGTCCAGCCGCTGTTTGACGACGGCAACAGCAAGCATCAGCGAGCCCATGATGAACAGGACCGAATCGGTCATCAGACTCTTGGCGACTTCTGTCGATTGCAGTCCGAGCAACACCACCTGACCGATGACAATCAATAGCGCAACGGTCGGCAACGGCACCGGTTCGGTGACGAACAGGATCGTGGCAACGATCGACATGGTCAGCACGATATGCCCCTCAGGCGTCAGGCCGGCTGGCGTATCGAGCTTCAGCACGGCAAAGCCGACCACGAGCGCGACAAAGAACCATCGCTTTTCCCAGAAGTAGTGCAGATTGATCTGGTTACGGAAGATCAGCCAGCTTTGATAACCAAAGCGCCGGAACCGCGACAGCCGCTGAGACGCTTCATGAGCCTGGAGGCTGTCACGCGAAAGGACGAACCCGACATCGCTCATGACGATCCCCTTGCAGCAGACTCAGTCGGCGTGACAAACTGTGCCGATTGAGTAATCGCCATCCACCGAAAAAGAGGCACATTATGTCCGACTTGAGCGCCGTTCTGAGTCGCGTCGACGACAATCTGGAAGATAGTATTGCGCGCTGGTCGGACTTGTTGACGATTCCGTCGATTTCCACCGATCCGGTATACAAGGCCGAGTGCAGAGTGGCTGCTCAGTGGTTGGTCAATGAACTGAAATCGCTCGGCTTCAAGGCAAGCCTCAGGCCCACGTCCGGCCACCCGATGGTGGTCGCGCACTTTACGCCAAACCATGGCACTACAAACGCGCCTCACGTGCTGTTCTACGGTCACTACGACGTCCAGCCGGTCGATCCGATCGAGAATTGGAATTCGCCGCCATTTGAGCCGTTGCGCAAAAAAGACGGCGACGGAGTGGAAAAAATATACGCCCGGGGCGCTGCCGACGACAAGGGCCAACTGCTTACTTTTCTGGAGGCCAGCCGGGCATGGATCGATGCCACCAGTTCGTTGCCGCTCAATGTAACCATGTTGTTTGAAGGCGAAGAGGAGTCCGGCTCGCCCAGTCTCGAGCCGTTCTTGAAAACCAATCGCAAGGAGCTGTCACACTACATCGCTCTAGTCTGCGATACCAATATGTGGGACGCCCGCACGCCGGCCATTACCACGCGCCTGCGCGGCAACCTGCATGACGAGGTGACCATCACCGGCCCGTCCATTGATCTG
>JAEKFU010000135.1 GCA_016522385.1 Pseudomonadota bacterium | reverse complement strand
GTGCTTAGGCGCGCCGACAACCAGAGTTGCACCCTTTGCCGGAACCTTATCAAGATTGGCAATGTTCTCCAGACCCCACCGGCTGGTCGGCAGCCAGGCATAATGTGTCGCAAAGTCACCAGACATTCCGAAGTCCAGCGAAAGCGTGTCAACGGCTAAACCAACCGCCTTGGTTTCCTCCAGCAGCATCTTGGTGGCCTCAACATGGAAACCAGGGAAATGCATCTTCTCATCCGAGCCAACATTGCGGAATTTGTCGCCATTCAAATGGGTTTCCCATCCAGAGTTCATTGCCACGCACGCCTTGTCCGGTATTGGACCATTTGCGGCGATCCAGCCTTTGAGGTCGTCCGGCGTCACCTGCGCATCGGCATTGCCAGCTGCCTTTTCACGAATGTCCACCACGCACAGCGGAACAATCAGATTGCCGACGGGCACTTCGGCAACGCTTTGGCCATTCTCCGAAAAGTGCAACGGCGCATCCATGTGAGTGCCGGTATGTTCGTTAACGCGCAATTCGAACAGATTGAACTTGTGCTCGTTCCAAGTGAACTTCTGCTCGCGGAAAAACTGCTGCGCACCAAAATAGGTTGGAAACTCCTCATGGATTTCATGGGTCAAATCCTGAACGGACTTATGCCCGTCCGCCATGGCTGGTGTCCCCGCAGCAGCGGATCCCGCAGCCGCTACAGCCGCTCCAGCCGCTAGACCCTTAAACAAATCACGTCTCGACAGCATTTGATCCTTCACGGAATCAATTACACAATGATGACACATGATTTCATCCTCCCTTGACTCTGGTTTTTTTGGCGACGGTTGTCGCTGCCTGAGAGCTAATTCGGCAACGCCAATCGCAAATGGCGTGGACAATGATTATGCAGCAACTTCCCCGGCCGCTCTAGTTGTTTGACATGCGGCCATGGGGAGTCGACCTAAATTGTGCTCACAACGGGACGGTTGGCATAGATGAGGCATCCATCACGTCCAGCAGCAACCCATTTTCCGACAACGGTGGCATTCGCTCGGCGGAATTATAGATGTGTGATGTCGCACCGCTTCGAATGGTCCGGCAATTTGAGCGCTATTTCGCCTGCCCGCTTTCCTTTAGCCACCGCGCCATTCCGCGTATGTTGAGCTCGCGCAAGCTGTCGTATCCAGCCCAATCCTTGTAATTGCTCGCAAGATCTGAGGCGATGATGTCTTCTACCGACTTTCCGGCAGCGAGCGCATCTTTGACACCTGCTTTGAGTTCTTCGATGTAGACCCGAACGTCGGTGGCATCTTTTTTTGTGCCAATCACACTGTGGCCCGGTGCCAGAACATCAAACTCAAGTGACTCGATCATTTTGATCTGATTGATCATCCCGTCAATGTCGGTGTTAGGAAAATCGCGCCATGGAAGTCGTTTTGGTGACACTGCATCAACGACGAATGCTACGTTCTCCGGACGCACAACCATGGCAATGAGATCATCGCCATGGCCGACGCCGAGATAGGTGAGTTCAAAGGTCTTGTTGCCGACGCTAAGCGTATGCTTGTCGGCAAAAGTGGTCGTCGGCATCGCAGTCTGAACTTTGCCCGCGGCAACATGCTTTTTGGTGTTTTCATGGGCGACGACTTCGATACTGCCCCATTCCTCGCCACCGGTGGCATGGTCACCATGATGATGGGACAAGATCATGTGCGTCACTGGCTTGTTGAACCGCTTTGCAAGTTCCGCCTTCAGCCATTTGACAGCATCCGCATTGATTGGATCCGTGACGACGATGCCCGCATCGGTCACAACAAAAATTGCGTAGTGGAATCTATTCTGGAACCGGTAAACGTCCCCGGTAACCTGTTCAATACCTCGTTTGACCTCCTGCGCTGCTGCCACAGAGATGCCGGTCAACAAGACGATTGCCGCCAATAGATGTGAGGTGATCTTGTGCATGGGAGTCCTCCCCGTTTAGGCGGGCACATCAACTCGCACGCTGACCATGTCCGGCAATCTTGTCTTCCCCGCAACCTGGGGGAAGACTAGCGCGGCCGGTGCCGATCTGGAACTCACGTCCTATTGATGTCTCTTGTTCACAGCTGAACATCACGTGCCGGCGGCGCCTGGGCCAGCGCCCCATGCCGAAGTCTGAGAGGGAGGCACGCGGTTCAGGGTAAGTTGAGATTCACTTCAGCCAGATCATCACAAATCAAATCCATCAGGCCCGGCCAATGCGACAGTGGCGGTGACAGCACTATGTCGTCGCGATCGGCCCTTTTGAGCGCGCCCGGCAGATCCTCGGCGCCATGCATGCCCTCCCCGATGAACAAGCCGACGGCGATCGCTGGCCCCTTGATCTTCCCAAGTTGCGCATCCAGGAACGGGCTTTCTTCAAGAAAACTTACCGAAATTCCGGCAAAGGCATTTGCCATTTCAAGTGCTGTTGCGACACGGCGCGTCGCATCGCGAGATGCCTGATCATGTTTTGAGCCATGTGCCACCAACAGCACTCGGCAATCGCTGATTTTAAGGCCCGATGCTTGTGCGGCGTGCTCTACGATCTCCGCAATCAGGCGCGGCAACTTCGGACTCAAGCCGACCGGTGTCAAAATCCTCACCTCAGATGCCCTGCCCTCGCCGAAAGCTTGGCCCAGGCCGACGGATCTGGGAATGGCTTGCTTCACGAAGTATCCGTCGCTCATGAAAAGCGGACAGATCAAGGCTGGTCCCGCAGATAGCTTGCTGAAGATGCTCTTCAAGGACGGCTCCTTACTGATGAAGCAGCTTTGCACAGTCCGGTAGTCCCCCAGGCGCTGAAGTCTTTCAACGAGTGTGTGCACCAGCCTGTCATCGCCGGCGCCGCCACGCTCGCCATGGGCGACAATCATAAGCGCCGGTCTTATCCTCTTCTCAGTGGCTCGTGCCTTCCGAGAAAGTAATCTTGTTCCAGACATTGTATTTTCCCGATGGCTTGGACATTGGAATGCGTTTGACCTCTTCCAGTGTTGCCGCGTCGTAAATGACGATGGCACCGTCACGGTCCCAGATCGAAAGAATGGCGTGGCTACCGTCCCGGTCGAATTCCACGTGTGCAGCAGTCTTGCCCGGTGCGGGCTTGAGGGTCCTGACAATCTCCAAGCTACGCTTGTCGATGATGTGCATCAGATCCCGATGTGGTCCAAAGAACACATCCGTCCAGGCATAGTGCGTGTTCTCATGGCTTCTCAGAAAGAAACCGGGCCCCTTGGTCTCAATTGTCTTAATCACCGACCAGTCGGTGAGGTCGATCACCGTAAGCCTGCCCTCCTTGAGATGCGGTGTCGCCATCACCTGGCGTCCCTGGTAGGTCCAGGCTATGCCTGAGCCCAGATGCGGCAAGCCCGGTAGGTCAATTCGGGCAATGTCGCGCCCGACATTGAGATTGACGACAATTGCCGACTTGCCGTCGCGGGCCGACCCTATTAGATGGCGATAGGCTGGATCGAAAAAGAAATCATCTAGCGGTTCCGGTGTTTCGATCCGGCGCAGTGCGAACAGGCCGCTTGACGATGCCAGGGCTTCCACCATGCCTTTTTCATGCGAGTGCACGAGGCCTTCGTAGACCGGCGGGGCATTGGGATCAGTGGCGATTTCCCAGATCTCCGGCACGTCTTTGAGCGCCGCGATGAAGCTGTCACGCTGTGGGGCCTGATAGACGGCTGAGACCCGAGAGGACACACCGCGGCGATCGAGAACCTTGAAGATCTTTTCAATGGACAAGTCGCGTGTGCTGAGAATTACCAGCGTGTGCGGCAGATAGTTGGCAACGGCGAGATGCCTCCCGTCCCTGGAAATGGCAATATTGCGCGAGTTGATCCCGGCACGAACCTTGCCGATTACCGCAAGCGCCCACAGATCGTATTTCATCACCCATCCGTCGCGCGACATGAAGAAGACATACCGTCCGTCGGGTGTGAATTTCGGCCCGCCATGCAGGGCATAGGGCGTCTCGAAACGGGCCAACGGCGCAAACTTGTCGCCATCCAGAATGGTGGCGTGGTGATCGCCGGTTTCAACAACCACAAACAGGTTGAGCGGATCAGCAGAATAGGTCGGGGCTGACACCGACCCTGAAACCGAGGTGATTTCACGACTCTCGTTGATGTCCGCCGCATTCCAGTTCGGCGGCACCGCCGGTGGCTGATAGATGTAGTCTGCCAGCACGGCAATTTCGTCTTCGGCGAGCTTGTCGGAAAATGCCGGCATTTGCGTTGCCGGGCGCCCTTTCGCGATCACTTTGCCGGCACGAGCAGGCTTGAGCCGTCGCAGGTTGCCCGGCAACAGGGCCGGCCCGATACCACCTAGCCTGTCCGCGCCGTGGCAGCTTGCGCAATGCTCACCATAGAGTGCAACCGCATTTGGTTCTGCAGGCGCCGGCGCACTGCCAAGGACGCAGACAAGAATCATCAATAGACTATTGAGCCAGTGCCGCATGGCGCACTCCTCGAAATGGCGTCACTTCAAGACGCTCTTGTCGGCCATGAACACCGATTTCTTCATCATTGAGATAACAGGCCGGATCTTCCGCCCAGGGATCGCCTGTCAGCTGATAGGCCCGTACCCTTGTATTGCCGCCGCACACGTCAAAAAAGGCGCATCCGCCACAGCGGCCGCCAACTCTGCGTGGACGCTGTTTCAGCCCGGCCATGATCGGGTCCGATGTGTCCTGCCAGATCTCCGAGAACCGCCGCGTCTTTACATTGCCGAGCGGATAGTGCCACCAGAACGTGTCCGGATGCACGTCGCCAAGGTTGTCGATATTGGCGATATTGACGCCCGATGAATTGCCACCCCATTGCGCCAGCTTGCCTCGAATGTGCTGCTCCAGGTGCGGAAAATTCCGTCGTACCCAAAACAGCAGATAGACGCCGTCAGCATCGTTGTTGCCGGTCACGAATTCGCGGCTGCCGCCCGCCCGGGCATCGCTCCAGGCCCTCTCGATCAGCGTATCCATTACCTGACGGGTCATGTCTCGGCGGGCGTCGTCACCGCGATTCTTGTTGCCACGCCCGGCATAAACCAGGTGTGACAGATAGAACTTGTCGATCTGTTCGGCCTCCGCCAGATCGAGCATAGGGGTCAGCTCATGGGCATTGTCCATCGTGACGGTAAACCGCATGCCGACCTTGATACCGTTCTCACGGCACAGGCGAATACCGGCCAGCGCCTCGTCGAACCCGCCGTCACGCCGCCGGAACGCGTCATGGGTCTCGCGAAGGCCGTCCAGGCTGATGCCGACATAGTCATAGCCGATCCCGGCAATCTCCTTGATGTTTTGGTCGCCGATCAGCGTACCGTTCGAAGACAATCCGACATAGAACCCCATGTCCTTGGCGCGCCGCGAAATCTCAAAGATGTCGGGCCGCAGCAACGGCTCGCCACCCGACAGGATCAGCACGGGCACGCCGAACGCCTTGAGGTCATCCATCGTCTCAAAAACTTGCGCCGTACTCAGCTCGCCGGGAAAGTCGACGTCGCCGGAGATCGAGTAGCAATGCTTGCACATCAGATTGCAGCGCCGGATCAGGTTC
>JAEKFU010000271.1 GCA_016522385.1 Pseudomonadota bacterium | reverse complement strand
GCAGTTCGTGCGACTATCGCACCGCATGCGATTTCGGCGTGTCTGTTGTTGACAGCCTGGTTGTTAGCCCCTCCAACATTTGCGCAGAAAAGAATTGATGTGGACCTGGCTCTAATTCTGGCGATCGATTGTTCCCACAGTGTCGACACTTCAGAATTCGCCTTGCAAAAGCAGGGATTAGCGCGTGCGTTCGCGGATCCGGCAGTGATCGGTGCCATCAGGCGGGGCAAGTTGGGCCGTATCGCCGTTATGGTTGTCGAATGGTCAGGCCCCCAATCCCAGACAGTCGTTATTCCATGGACCATCGTCAGTGATGGCAATTCCGCGCTTCGGGTCGCTAGCGAAATTTCAAAAACGCCACGGGTCGCGGCGGGTATGACCTCGATCTCTGATGTCATCAATTTCAGCGTCCTGCAGTTCATCAACAGCCCGGTTTCCGCTCGTCGCCACGTCATTGATATATCCGGAGATGGCGTCGACAATGCTGGCATGGATCGCCCAGCTGCCGCCCGCGACCTTGCTGTCGCTGCCGGGATTACAATAAACGGCCTCACCATTTTGAATGAGGTCAACAATCTTGATATCTACTTTAGAGAGAATGTCGTTGGCGGTGCCGGAAATTTCGTTGTCGTGGCAAACGACTACAGTGCATATGGTGACGCCATCAGGCGCAAGCTGCTACAGGAAATTCAGGGACTAAGAATTTCATCACTGTAGTCAAAGCTGGCCGCATTTTGCCTAAATCTTCACAACCAAATGTCCGTACCCAAAGGACTGTTCGTGGATGCATAGCTGTCGCAGCCGTGAGCGGTGCCAGACATTTCAAAGGTGCCACAGTCGGCGTCTCACTTTGGTCAGCGCATGGATATTGATTTAGCGTTCCGGTAAACTCTCAACACTGGGAGATTGCGCATGGAACGGCGCCTTGTTGCCATTCTCACTGCCGATGTGGTCGGCTACAGCCGCCTCATGGACGAAGATGAGGCGGGGACTCTTGCGCGCCTGGACGGGCTCAGAGCCGAGATCGTCGACCCGCTGATCAGCCAGCATCATGGCCGCGTCGTCAAACTGATGGGCGATGGTTTTCTTATGGAATTCGGAAGCGTCGTCGATGCGCTTGAATGTGCGATTGCATGGCAGGATGCGGCCGAGACCCGTGCCCGGCTGGTGCCCGATGACAAGGCGATCCGGTTCCGCATGGGCATCAACCTGGGTGACGTCATTGTCAAAGGAGAAGACGTATTCGGTGACGGCGTCAATGTGGCTGCCCGTCTGGAGGGACTGGCCGGAGCCGGCGATATCCTGGTATCGCGCACCGTCGCTGAGCACGTGAAGGGAAAGATCACGCCGGAGTTCGAGGACCTCGGCGAGCACAAACTGAAAAACATCTCTGAACCTGTTCAGGTCTTCCGCGTGATGGCGCAACCCGACGGTCCACGATTTATCGCCAAGACTGGCAGATCAGCAAGAGTCAACGGGATCTGGGTAGCTATAGCCAGTGTCGCAACGCTTGTTCTGGTGGCGGGCGGAGCTCTGTGGTGGCAGCATTCGGTGCCGCGTGAAGAGCCAGCTTCGGTTGAGCGCATGGCATTCGCGTTGCCGGACAGGCCTTCCATTGCCGTGTTGCCGTTCAACAATCTATCGGAAGATGCCGGTCAAGAGTACTTCGCCGACGGTATGGCGGAAGATCTCATTACCGATCTTTCGAAAATCTCCGGGCTGTTCGTCATCGCCCGCAACTCGTCGTTTTCCTACAAGGGTCAGCAGGTCACGATCCGCAAGGTGGCCGAGGACCTAGGTGTGCGCTACGTGTTGGAGGGCAGTGTGCGGCGCGCCGCGACCGGATACGGATCAATGCCCAATTGATTGACGCGACAACAGGCGGTCACTTGTGGGCGGAACGTTATGACGGTTCGAGCGCCGATGTGTTCGCGCTTCAGGACAAGGTCACCAATAACATCGTCAGCGCCCTGGCTCTCAAATTGACACCGCAGGAAGTTGAAAGCGTCGCTAAGGCCGGAACGGACAATGCTCCAGCGCATGACGCCTATCTGTTGGGATTGTCGCACTATCACCGCCGCACCCCACAAGACAACGCCACGGCCAAGGACCACTGTGAGACGGCGGTTCAGCTGGATCCGAATTACGCTGCGGCCTATTCGGCGCTTGCCAAGGTATATCTGCGGGGAATCTTTGACTGGAGTTACGGCGAAAAGCTTGGAGTTAGCCGGGTTGAGGGAACATCGAGACCGTGGAAGTATCTGCAAAAAGCAAAGGCAAAGCCGAATTCCGATTACTTCATTGTTCGCTCCCGGCTGGCACTAAAAAGACATCAGCCGGATCGTGCGATCAGCGAGGCCAGACGCGCACTGGACCTCAGTTCGAACGACACGGAGGCCATGGAAGCTTTGGCGGCAGGGCTGATTTTCGCCGGCCAATCAAAAGCCGGGATCGAATATGCCCAAAACGCAATGCGTCAAAATCCGACCCATCTTGGGCGCCCGCTTTATCTCATCGGACTGGCCGAGTTCTCTTTGGGCAACACTGCGGAGGCTGTCGAATTCCTCAATCGTGCGATAAAGCACGCGCCGGATGAAGCGCGCTTTTACGGCGTGCTGGCGGCAGCCTACGGTGAACTTGGTCAGACCGCGCAAGCAAGGGCCGCGTTTGAAAATTGGAAACCCGGCGACGGAACCTGGCGACTGGATGAAATTGTGGCAAAGTATCCGATATCGGATGCTGGTGTTCTGGACCGGTTTGCAGATGGATTGAAGGATGTGGGCGTGTCAGTTCAGTCGGGGGGATACTACCCCGTGCACACGACCAACAAACTGACCGGCCCTGAAATCAAGACTTTGCTGTTTGGATCGCAGATTGGCGGAGATCATCCCTGGTGCTCGAGCTACTGCCTTTGGCGGCAGGTAAGAACGGCGGACGGAACCGTCCAGCACCTCGGTCATCCCATCCAGCCAGGGGTTGCCGCCAAAGACTCAGGATCAGGCAAGATCAAAAATAACATGCTGTGCGAGATTTGGCCAAAACTGGCGAAAGACATTGAGCTGTGCGTAGCCGTGTTTCGTATCACAGATCGCATCGCCCGCATCAAATGGGGGGACTATATAATGGTTACGGACCACGGCCCCATGCCCTTTTCTTTGACCGATTGACCCAAAGTACGACAACGGGCAGCCTTGATGCCCTGGTCTGGTTCATCCTAACTCCGGTGTTTGCTCGTTCCAGTTGTTTTGAAGAACTGCCCTCGATGTCCGAGTTGGGTCATCAACCGTCCTAGACATCCTGCCGACACATAGGTCCGGTGTCGATCTGTGAACAGAAGGAAACAGACAAAAGGCAGACCTCGCCGCTCAAAGGTCTGCTGTCAGGGGTAGAGCGGACTACCTGTCAACGAGGCCAGTTGGTCTCTTAAGTGCCATACCGGCAGTTCGGTGCTAGAGTGTTTCTTTCTCATATGGAACCATTTGAGAAAGACACGCTCTAGGCTATCGCTCAAAAATGCCAACTGCGAGCGGCAACAAGCTACCCTGACTATCACGTTCATAAGCAATGACGACTGTCCAGAATCCTCTGTCTGCACCAATCGCCGGATGCCCGCGCCATCGTGTAACAAACCTTTCTTTGGACAACATGCCCGTAACGACCGTGTTGAACGCCAACTTTTCGGCGTCCATGAAACTACCGAATGCCATTTGCGAAAAGGTATCGATTACGGATTCCGGATCCCATAACCTCATTGCAGCGCGAGTGCCGATCCCTGCAACCCGCAACCCGACGGCAATTTCACCATCTGTATACTTTGTAAACGCAGGCGTTCCGGCATATTTGTCCGCCGGGCGCTTCGGCATCTGTGACAGCCGGTTGTCGCCAAACCGCTTCAGGACAGTCCAATCGCTGCCTCCATAGTTGTTGGAAAAAACTTCAGTCGCACTCTGTCGGGCGATGGACAACATATCCTTGTTCATCAGGTCCTTGAGACTACCGCGATATTTGCGAAGCTTCTCCAACAAAACCGCGTCATACTTCTCCAATAGCGGTTGAGACCGGCCATCATCGGCTGCGTGCACGAGATTAGCGCACATGATGGCAATTAAGACGAGTCCTGCAGCCGAAAGATTTGAAATGCATTTCGTCACTTAAGTTCGCTCCGGAAGCATGCTGGTACTCCATCGGACTATCACGGCAGTGAATCTGCCAGCAAGCAGCCAGTCGACATTCATTGAATTGCTATGGCTCAAAACTCGTCTTACTAGAGCGTTTTCGGGGGCAAAGCTGCCGTGTTCGCAACGTTGGCTGGACTTCTCAAATGTGCCAATAGCTGCCATTTGTTACTGGTGCCACGATGTGGCTCTGGATGCCGTCAGGCCACTAGATCCTGTCCCCCGGAGCGAACGTAATCGTCCCCGGATCCGAAGCTTTCGCCTTCTTTCAGCAGTCCTGCACCAGGTACGAAGTTGACTTCCAGGCGGATGCCATCTGGATCTTCGAACAAAACGTAGTAGTACCCCGGCGCCCAGTCGCGTTCCTCCGGGCCGCGGACGATTGCTGCCCCGAGGTCAGCGGCAAGCGCGGCCGTTTCTTCAACGTCCTCACGAGACCGCGCGCGAAGGCACAAATGATGCAGCCCAACGCGATATTGTTGGAAGCGTTCGCCTTCGAACTCAGGATCGCATTTGCGAACCCCAATCGCAGTCCGGGCACCAACGTGGTAGCAAAAATCCGGACCGTCGTGGACCTTGGTCATGCCAAATTGTGGCAATAGGGCAGAATAGAATGCGCGGGCTTTGTCGAACTGACTGACCGTTAGGATAACATGCGCCATTCCGTTGATGTCGATCATTGGTTTTTCCTCTGTCATGTCGTCGTCATCGCGCTGCCGAGCGATTTAACCGCATCTGCACGCCCTGGTGAAGGCGGAATATTAAGCCCCCGCTCACAGGCAGGCCGGGCACGCAGCTGGTCCATCCAGCGTTCAAGATGAGGCAAACCTTCGGTCGGAACGCGTGCCCAGCGGTGGCTGCGGATCCAGGACCAGTTTGAAATGTCGGCAATCGAGAAGTCTTCAGCCAACCATGTCCGATCCGCCAATCGCGTGTCCAGAACCGAATAGAGCCTGCGGGTTTCGTTGTGATAGCGGGTTCGGGCGGCGGGCACGTCGTCGGGAAAGTAGCGCTCAAAGGTTACGGCCTGGCCCTGCATGGGCCCGATGCCGCTGGCCTGAAACATCAGCCACTGCATCACATCATGGCGGGCCGGACCGGATGCGGGCAGAAGTTTCCCCGTCTTTTCGGCCAGGTAGAACAGGATGGCGTTTGAATCAAATACGGTCTGACCGCCCACATCATGATCTACGATAACCGGAATCCGCCCATTCGGGTTCATCGCCAGGAACGCAGGCTTGTGCTGATCCCCGGCAGCCAGGTCAATATATTTGACGGTGTAGTCCGCCCCCACTTCTTCGAGCATCATCGCAGCCTTCCAGCCATTGGGTGTCGGGGAGGTGTAGAGATCTATCACGCTGGTTGACTCCGTATTTTGAGCTTCGGATAAGAGTACTTGCGGGCAAGGCTCGTAACAATTCCTGTATCAAACCAATCACCGAACCGCCGCCCATGACCAAAGCCACATGGTATTTCGATTTCATCTCGCCTTTTGCCTATCTGCAAATGGCGCAGTTCTCCAATTTGCCGAGTGACTTGGAAATTGCGCCGGTTCCAGTGGTTTTTGGGGCATTGTTGAAACATTGGGGGCAGCTCGGACCGGCGGAAATTCCGCCCAAACGTCGCTTTGTCTATCGGTTCTTTCAATGGAATGCCAATCGGTTGAGCATTCCTTTCGCGATGCCCCCGCGCCATCCCTACAACCCTATGCCCGCTCTGCGTCTGTGCGTAGCCGCCGGAGGCCAGCTCGACCATGTCCGCGCGGTTTTCGACGTGATTTACGGGCAAGGCCTGCAGCCGGACACACCCGAGGGCATCGAGGCGATCGCACAGGCTGTGAACATTTCCGATCCAGACGCCGCCATATCCGACCCTCAGGTCAAGGACACCCTGCGCAGCAACACCGAACAAGCGATTGCGGAAGACGTGTTCGGTGTCCCCACTTTCGTGGTGGACGGACAGGTTTTCTGGGGCGGCGACGCCACGGAAATGATGCTTCACTACCTTGACAACCCAGCTCTGTTTGAGACGCCTGAGATGAAGCGGATCTCCGAAATGCCAATGGGCTTGACGCGCCGGAAATGACCGACCAGTCAAAGTCTGGTTCTGTGTTCATTGCTGTTCAAAGCCCGGCGCGGGGCGCCACGTCTTCCTTGACCGCAAACTTCGTCAACCTGACGCGGTTTGCCGATGCGATGCAGCATCATTAGCTCGCACGATGCTAAATCGCCCCTGTGTGCAGCAAGATTGGCGTTGCCAAAGCACTTCCGCTCAGGGTCATCGGACTAAACCGCTCTCGCGGTAGTTTGTTGCGGCAAGTTTGTGCGTGTGTGGATTAACGGGCAGGTCTGTCCCGTGTTGAGATTTGGGGTTTTCGAACCTCACTCAACACAGGAACAGACCTATGACAGATAAATCCATCAGCCCATTGCGCCGGCGCATGATTGAGGACATGACGGTCCGGGGTTTCACGGCCGGTACGCAACGAGGATACATCACGGCGGTCAAGGGTTTCACCGCCTTTCTTGGCCGCTCGCCGGACCAGGCGAGTGCGGACGACCTACGGCGCTATCAGCTATACATGCGCTCCATCGGGGCTTCGGCCACCAGTATGAACGCAGCGGTATCAGCCTTGCGCTTCTTGTTCGGTGTGACGCTGGGCCGGGGTGATGCGCAGGCCGGAATGACGACGGTGCGCGAGCCCAGGAAGCTGCCGGTGGTTCTGAGCCCTGAGGAGGTCCGGCGCCTTATAGATGCCGTGCCTGGCCTTAAGTACCGGGCAGCGCTTAGCGTGGCTTATGGAGCGGGCCTGCGCGCATCTGAGATTGTCTTGCTCAAGGTCGGTGACATCGACGGCGATCGCATGGTGCTTCGAGTTGAGCAGGGCAAGGGCCGCAAGGACCGTTACGCCATGCTGCCAGAGCCGCTGCTCAATCTGCTACGCGCTTGGTGGTTGGCGGCGCGGCACTGCGGCGTGATGTTGCCGGGAGGCTGGTTGTTTCCCGGCCGGAACCCGGTTGATCCACTGACCACCCGGCAATTGCGTCGCGCCTTTGACAGCGCCAGGCAGGCCGCCGGGATCGACAAGTGTGTGAGCTTGCACACGCTCAGGCATTGCTTTGCCACCCACCTGATGGAGCAAGGGGTCGATGTCCGTGTGATCCAGGTCCTGTTGGGCCACAAGAAGCTCGACACGACGGCGCGCTATACACGGATTGCCAGCAACACGCTGCGGTCGGTCAAGAGCCCGCTGGAGCATTTGACACCGGACAAGCTGCCACCTGCTTGAGCCGGCGGCGTCATGCCCCGCAGATCGCTGGAGGTCGCGGATATATTCCGCACCCACGGGGCCGCCTGGCGCAGGTCACAAGCCGGCCACGTCAGTCTGGAACAGATGAAGGTGATGTCGGCCATTGTGTCCTGCCGAACGGCGGCGCTCGGCGGCCACGTGTCGGCCTGCCAAGACTGCGACCACACCCAAATCGCCTACAACTCATGCCGCAACCGCCATTGTCCCAAGTGTCAGGGCCAGGTCGCCAGGGATTGGCTTGAGGCGCGCCAGGCCGAGCTCTTAGCGGTACCGTACTACCATGTCGTGTTCACGCTGCCAGCCGTGATCGCCGACATCGCCTACCAAAACAAGGCTGTTATCTACGATCTACTGTTCAAGGCATCGGCCGAGACCGTGCTCACGATTGCCGCCGATGCCAAACACCTGGGGGCACGGCTCGGCGTGACGAGCGTGCTGCATACTTGGGGTTCGGCCATGACCCACCATCCCCATGTCCACATGATCATACCGGGCGGTGGTATCTCCATCGATGGCAAGAGCTGGCTGTCCTGCAAGCCCGGCTTCTTCCTGCCCGTGCGGGTGCTCTCGCGCCTGTTCCGCAGGGTGCTCCTGGACAAGATGATCAAAGCCCACCAAGCCGGTCAGCTGAAGTTCTTTGCCCGGCATGTCGGCCTGGCACATGCAAAGGCGTTCGCCGCCTATCTCGCCCCGCTGCGCAAAACTGAATGGGTGGTCTACGCCAAACGGCCCTTCGCCGGACCCGTGGACGTGCTGGCCTACCTGTCGCGTTACACCCACCGCGTAGCGATCGCCAACTCTCGCCTGATCGCAGCTGATGGCAACAGCATCACTTTCAAGTGCAAGAACTACAGGATCAAAGGCCGGGAGCGTTACAAGGCCATGACGCTCAAACCACACGAGTTCATCCGCCGCTTCCTGATCCACGTGCTGCCAACCGGCTTCCACCGCATCCGCCATTACGGCTTGTTCGCCAATGGCAACCGCACCAGTAACATCGCCGGCGCCCGCGAGCTGCTCGATGTTCCAGCACCGCAAGATGATACCGGGGCCGACACTAAGACCGACGAGCTATCAGGATGCGCGCGGCCCTGTCCGTCTTGCGGTGGCGTCATGGCCATCATCGAGACCTTCGAACGCGACGCCCAGCCACGCGCGCCACCGCACCAGAACGCCAGTCCATGACAATCAACATTGCCATAAACCCCATGGATGCCGGCCTTTGCCGCCAATCGCAGCACTACTTCGCTCAATGCTTGTGTAAACCCAAAGGATCGGCCAACACGAACCGTCCCGAGCGCCGCCAAGTCAGACAAACTCCGCGTCGCCTAGCGTATCGCCCACCGCACCTGCAAGCAAAATCCGTGCCGGCAACGTCCCACAGCCACAAGGCTCTCGCCAAATCCCCATAGGCCGAACACGCCACATCGCTCTGCCCAAACCGCCCGCGGTTTCCTCCCCTGAGGCTTGTCCGACACCTGCCGAGCCGTGCTCGCAGTAGACGCCGTGTCGCGGCAGGTATCCGACAACCCTTCACAACTGCGGTCCTGTCACTCTTCTGACATTGAGGTCCGTTATCGGGGCATGAACAGACGCAAATCGCGCCGAAGCGGACATATGTTCGGCCCAGCAACGGCCCCCACTGAAGAGTGCCGGCCTCGGCTCGGTCATTCCGAACCAATGCCATGGCGGCAAAAGTGCAGCATACAATCATCAAGCCGCGTCGTTTCAACCGACGATGCCGCCGACGACGATGGCTGCCTGTGCACGGCTGGGGGGTCGGGTTGGAGATTGGTCATTGCGCACACTTCGTGATCTTCGGGGTCGTATAGATTGTGGTCTAGTCAGTGAGAATGCGATAGTCACGCCGGTAGAACAACGATGCCCAACAGCGGAGCCCATAAACGCCATGCCGGACGAGCTGGAAAGTCTGCAACAGCAGGCGGATGCCATTAAGGCCGAGATCGAAATGCTGCAACGGGGCAAAGCAAGCCTCGACCAGGCCCTGGGCGAGTTCAACCATCAAGCCAGACAAGTCCGCGACGCCTTGGTGCGGGTCGGCATCAACGCGGATTTGGAGCTCCAGCTCAAATCCCTCGACAGCAACACCAAGCTTACCCTCGATGACATCGCCAAGAATCAGGCCCAGAGGGATCAATTAAGCCAAAAGCTGACGGCCATTGAAGAGAAGATCGGGCGCATAAATATCAACCTCAGATAAGACCGCCACGATTCGGAAACCGAGCCTGGTGTCGGGGGTGCAACGGACTCAATTCGAACGGGGCCTACACTTCCGATTGGTGCCGATTTTGTTGATTTAGTCGGTTTGGGAGGGGGGTT
>JAEKFU010000220.1 GCA_016522385.1 Pseudomonadota bacterium | reverse complement strand
GCTTAAGCCCGTAGATTGCGATGCCGGGACGAACCGCATCGAAATGAGAGCCGGGGAGGTCGAGGAGCGCGGCACTGTTGGCCATATGGTTGAACTCGATGCCGTAGGCTTTTGTTGCATCCACGAGCTTCTTGAAGAGCCGGATTTGTTGCTCGGAAAACGCCTTGTCGGTCTCATCGGCCCGAGCGAAATGGCTCATGAGGCCGCGGATCTTGAGCGATGAATGCGCGTGGTGGCGGTCGAGGAAGTCAATCACTTGTTCCGGCTGGACACCGATGCGCCCCATTCCGGTATCGACCTTTAGGTGAATGGAAACCATCCTGCGAACTTTCTGAGCCTCGTGCGCCAGCGCTTCCGCCATCCGCGTCGTGCACACGACCGGTTCACACCCATGGGCAACTATGGCTTCCGAATGTTGCGGGAGCGTTGCCGAGAGAATGAGGAATGTGGCTTCCACACCGGCCTCGATCAGGTCAATGGCCTCGCTTATGTCCGCCACAGCGAGCGTCTTGTATCGAAGGCCGACAAGCCGCCGTGCAATCATTTCCGCGCCATGCCCATAAGCGTTCGCCTTGATGACGGGCCAGACACGGCTTTTCCCGGCCAATTTCTGCAAAAGATGTACATTGTGGTCGAGATAGTCGAGGTGGATGAACGCCTTCGTCAATCGTCTTGCGTCAGGGCTCATGTCATTTGCGCCTCAAGTATGTTTCCTTTTCAGCCGAGAGCCACCGTCACTCGGTCCCTTGCGAAGTGGTTTCCAGGAGGACTCCACTTCTGAGAAAACGCTTTTCGACATATTCGGACGTCATGATCGCGAGAAGTGCGCCGTAGTTGATCGAAAAGGAAAGTTCGTCACCAACGCGGATGCTGCCGGCTGCTGGGGAAACATCCATGACCAAATAGCCACTCGAGGCGCCAAGCACTTCAAAGCGGGGCTCAAATGGTCGTATTCCTGCAATGTCTATGTCCTCCCGTCCGACATTGAGGAGCGCGCGGTCCATGTTGCCGCGTTCTTCGAAAGCGGGACGTTCTCCAAACGCATCCTCGCTCCGCTCGCCGACCGGCACCGATGGCTTCTTCTTCACCTCCAATACCTCGGCGTGCAGCACGAAAGCGTCCTGAAACGTGTGGGGCCATGGCTTACGTTGGACAGTCTCGCGCCCAAGCAGGATGGCTTCTCCGATCCGTGCGTGATTGACGCGCCCCGGCATCTTTCCCGATGCGACGAGTTCAAGACCGCTTGAGTTTACGGCGGAGATCCACTTAAGTTGCACATCGAATGCCTCCTCGATATCGCAGGCGCATCCAACGAACTGGTTCATGTTGTGCTCGGATGGGATCACACCCCCGAAGCAAGCCAGATTCGTACCGATCCCAGCAAGGCGGACACCGGAGAAGCGAAGCATTTCCCGAATAAAGGAACGAAGTTCGTTGGGCCAGACTCCTTCGCGCAAATCGCCCAGATCGACCATGACGATGACCTCATGGGCTCGATTGCGCCGTTGCGCGGCGGCCGACAGCCTCTCGAGCACGGAGAGTTCGGAATTCAGGCTCACGTCAGTGCCCTCGACGATGTCATCGATGGCGGAAAGCGCTGGGACCCTGAGGAGCATAGACGGTGAAGCGACGCCAGCAGCCCTGAGGCGCCGGAGGTTTTTCCTTCGCGAATCGCCGATCGAGATGACGCCGCCGCGTTGCATGGCCTTGGCGACCTCGGGATGACCGCACACGCCCTTGGTCACGCCGGTTACCTCGATGCCATGCGCGCTACAAAGGCTGACAATCGTTCGGGCATTATGCTCGATCTTGTCGAGGTCGATAGTCACATAAGGGGTCGCCATTGCGCCTACTCTGTCTCGGCGGCGCGCAACTTCTCGACCAGAAAACTGGCGACGTCACGGCCTTTCGTGCCGCGTCCGAATCCGGCGTCGAGGCCACATTCGCGAGCGAAATCATCGGTCACCAGCGTTCCGCCGGCGATCAATATGAGACGGCTGCGAAGGCCGCGTTCTGCCGCCAGTTCGTGAAGGCGAAGCATGTTCTGTTTGTGCACGCCTGCGTGAGTAACAATGGTCGAAATAAGCACCGCTTGGGCACCAGTTGTCTGAGCGACCTCCAGGACCCGTTCAAGCGGCACCGATGTCCCGATATAGTTACAGTGAAAGCCGTATTTCTCGATACCACCATGTTTGATGTCAAGTATCTCCCGCAGGCCGACCGAGTGCTCATCCTCGCCAACCGTTGCCGCTACAACATGAATGTGGCGCGGTCGCACCCAACTCTCTATCTCCGTATCTGGGAGTGCCTCTTTGTGTATGTGGACCGGCAGGTCCTCCAGCCGAACCGCCGTGTCAAGAATGCCTCTTATCTCGAAGACACTCCCCTCTGCCGGGTGCATAAGCCTGCAGCTAATGACTTCAGGGTTTTCCAGCCTCATATGCTTTGCCATCTCGAGTGCGGCAGCCTCGGCCAAACGTTGCCTCGCAGGCACGAATAGGGTGACACAGACGACGCCATCACCATGTTTCTCGACCTCCGGGCGGAGTAGGCCGACTTCGCGCTCGGCGCGAGGTTGCTCAAGGCGCTTTTCAACGTTGTCCGTGGGATCGACTTCGTCGATGTACCGAATTTTTGCCGGGTCACAGAGCGTGCAGCCACCGTATGCCTCACAAGGCCTTTTGCCGGTTACGGCATAGGCGTTGTTGCCGAAGTGACTGCACACCGGAGCACCATAGTCCGGCCGGCGTTGTATGACGCTGCCTGCTCCGTCGCCCCTTTTCGGGTCTCGGGCAATTCCGTCGGCCTTGCGTTCCGGGTAATGGCCCGAGTCCACGAACTGGCCGGCTGCAACGGAGGCGTAGTACCCTCCTTGCTCCATGATCTCCTCCAAGAAGAGGACGGCGCGCTCCTTGAATTCGCGCACCTGTTGACGCAAGGAATCGTTCTCTCTAATTGCAAGAAGATCGCCCAGACCATCGGTGCTCATGAGAGTTTGCCGCGCAGTGTTCACGCCCGCGATGCTGTTGAAGTGCCAGGGGATGTTGCGTCCTTCATCCGGCGTGATGGTGCTTTGAACATCCGTCCTGGTGAGCCGAGATATCAGGGTGTCGAAGACATGCGTTATGGTGGCCTCTTGCGTATTGGCCTCCATATATCGCGTATTCTGCTGTGCCCGGAACTTATAGCCCTCGAACATCTCACGAAGCGCGATAGCGTAAGGCAAGTCGAGCCGCATCTTCGGTGCGGGCGGCGCGGTGGGAGGCACAGTTGAAAGGGCAATTTGCTCCGGCGGCATGCCAGCGGCCCGGGAGTAGGCCGTGTTGACGGCATGCTGGACGAACAGCTCTGGCGTAGCTTTCCACGCCTCTTTAGCGGTTGCGTTGGCATTGTGGGCGCCATCGAGCTGAAGAATTCCTGCATCCGCCATCACCTTCTTGGCTTCGGCCGCGTCCACGAATGACCGATGCATGTTTATGTCCCGGTAGAGCACATTGTATTGGGGGTCCTGATGCGCACCGTTGACACCTTCTTCGGCAAAGAGGACGGCGATTTCCGGCCCGGCGAGGCCACTCACATAAGAGTGGAAGTTGATGGGGCGCCCCACTTCCTCCTCGATGGCATCCAGCGTTTTTCGACTCGCCCGGATTTGCTTTCGCGTGATGGGAACGCCGCCAACACCCTCGGGTGTGCCCTCAATGAGTCCGTCGATGTGTGATTGCCCGGTGGTGCGAATGACCATAATGTGGTCGGCGCCGTGCCAGGCCGCCATGCGCATGCGCCTGAGGTCATCTTCGAAGCGGCCCGAGGCAATCTCTGTAGTGATGACAAAATCGCACTGAGGATCGATATCCCCGAAATTGTGGGCAGAGGGCAAGGGGATCGAATTCTTCAGGGTTTCAGAAGTGTTCCTATAAATGAAGGGACCGATTTGTTGGTCCTCGCGTCTGACTCGCCAGGTCCAACCCTTCCGCTTCGGCCGGTAATGCTCGAGATCTTTCAGCACTTCCCGGATATCGAGCTTCTGATCGGGTGCGAGCTTCATGCCTGCAGCTCCTCCCAGTAGCGGCCGTCCAGCAGACCGCAACCGGCTTCGCGTAAGGTAATATCCTTTGCCTGCGCCAATTCGAACACCAATCGGCCAGCACCCCGCTCCAGAAGCTGTCGTTCGCCCATCTGCGCCACAAGTCCGGCAGCCTCGATGCTTGAGAACCCCATGCGCAGCAACACAGAGCGTTCGATCGAGGGCGTCGTATGAGTTCTTGCTTCCTCGATGAGCGGATCAACGATTTTTTCGGCAAGGTCCCAGAATAGGGCATGCAATTCCTCGTCCGACATTGCCTCAAGCTGCTTGCGCTGGCTTTCGAAATTATCCGGTCTTTCTGTGCACCTCATGGAGGACCTCCTGAACGTAGCATCGATCGGTTCCGGTTTCTTCCGCCAGGAACTCGAGATCAGTTTCGTGGAGTTGTTCTCCCTTCTGCAGTTCGCCGACAGCATTTCGAAGATAGGAGCGCCGGATCCGATCCAAGTCGACATCGACCACGGAGATCTGCGCGGGATGCTCCGGAATAACGATAGCACGGCCCGGTATGTTTTCTCTGGGATCACCACGCCGGACATCAATTCCGAGCTTCTTGGCGAGATTGAGTTGAGCGAGCGGGTGCTTGCCGGCGCCCGTATATTCGGTTTCCTGCACAACTACGATCCGGTCCTCATCGAGTTTTTTCGCAATGGCGACGGCAGCAGCAAGCGACGTGTTGCCGGCAGGCCCGCGTTCCAGCCCCTCAACCTGTGCGAGCACCTCGGTCATGTAGAAGACATCGCCCTGAGTGACTGTAACGAAGCGATCCATGTAGCGCAGCGGGCGAGCTGAATTACGCGGAACGTCCGCTCGATCAGGCCAGGTTGTGAAGGGGATGGAGAAGCCGGTGTGGCCGGTGGTGAAGGATTTGCGGTTGAAGTCGTTATCGGAGGCCATATGGAGCCCTGATAGGTCGACGCTAGCGGCAATCATCTGCGCCTGGTGAGCCCCGGCCTTGCGCAGTCCCCGAGCGGTTCCTGTCACGTTCCCGCCGCCAGCGTGAGTCGTCACCACCACGTCTGGAAAGCGTCCCGTCAGTTCCTCAGTCTGCACCGCCAGTTCATGCCCAAGAGTTTCGATGCCAAGGATGGAGTAAGGCGTATAGAGCGAGGCGTTGAAGTAATCGGTATCCTTGAGCACAGACAGGAACATGTAAAAGAGCTCTGGCCCGACAGAAAGCCGCATCACCTCTGCCCCATAGGCCTCGCAGGCCCGGGTCTTCTCCGCAATCTCCGGTTGGGCGATGCCTTTGCTGTCGAATGCCTCCTGCACGATTATGCAAGCGAGGCCCGCCTTCGCCGCCTGCGAGGCAACCGCAGCACCGTAGTTTCCGCTGGTTGCCGCCACTACGCCTCGGTAGCCGCGTTTTATTGCTTCGTGAACCGAAAGTGATGCACGTCGATCCTTAAAAGATCCGGACGGATTCGCAGCTTCGTCTTTGACAAAAATTCGCGCGCCCTTCCCAGGCTCTGCGAGAATGCGCACCAGTTCGGTGATGTTTCTGAGTTCAACGAGTGGCGTGTCGCCAACCGCCGTGCTGCGCTGCACCTGGTGTGCCGTATCGACGTCATAGCCGGTGTCGGACAAGAGCCTTTCATAATCGAAGGCGAGCGCCCCTGTTGCGTATTGCGCGTAGTCGAGACCAAGGGATTTCCGCATGATGTCGATTCTTTGAGCGATGATCTCTTCATATCCGAGTTCGCGGCTCATGGGGCCTGCTCCTGCTCGGTCAGCAATGAGTGAACTTCAACGCCAATGGTGGAGAGCGCAGCAACGGGCGGACCAAAGCTGTGAACGTAGGCTGGGTTGATTTCTATCAGGATGCCGCGTAGACGACGACCAGCCGGCGTCATGATCTCAGCTTCTTCGCCAAGATGAGCGGTCTTGTCGAGAAAGCCCTTTGCCCGCATCTCGAGGGGCACTAGTTTCGTGTCCTCTGGAACCTGGGGAGCACGCTCGCCGGGCGCGAGGACGATACGTTGGATTTCCACCCAGGTGCCTTTCTCCACTATCTCAGCCACGTCTGTGCTCCTGCCTTGTTTGCGGAACCAGTTCACGATCGCCGCCCAGCATTGCGACCGGCACCGGCAAGTCTGCCATGGAATGGAGCCCCGGGGGCGCGCTCAGCACTCGAGGGATCATGTTCACGGCCAAAGCCGCCGTTGCAATCCCGCCCGGAACCTCCGGCGAGCCGGAAATTCGGATATCCGGCGTTCCTTTGATTTCGAGTGTATCGCCGGTTTCAACACCTTCGAGATGCGGTCGGATCTGCTGGGGATGGATCAGTTTGATGACCGGCGCCCCTCTTCTGTAAGCGACAGCCGAATGCAAACACCCCGCGCAGCATCCCGGCTCGACTGTTGCAAAGGGTGTTTTGCGCCTCACCGTCGATATGATGGGTTCGCGATGCTCCTCAATGCGCTCAATTTCCCAGCCGATAGCTCCAGCGATCATGTGGATCGACTGGGGGAATCCAACGTGACCAACCACGGTTCCTTTCGCCAGGCCCTCGCGAAATTCCTCAGGTGGCAAGCCGACGCCCTGCCTCTTTAGAACCGAGGGGCCGTAGAATGAAAGATCATTGACCCGTGTGCCCGTGATCGACTGTATATCCGTGCACACGCCGGTCAGCACAATGATTAGAAGATCGAGCATGAACCCTGGATTAATTCCGGTTCCAACAACGGCAACTCCTCGAGACACAGCAATCCGCCGGATCTCCTCTGCCAACTGCGGTGACGTTGCGGAAGGATAGGACATCTCTTCGGCGATTGAGATCACATGGACGCCACTTTGCAGCAGTTTTGCGATTGGCTGTTTCGTCTCGGCCAACGTGGAGCAGTTAGCCTGGATCGCCACATGCGGCCGTACGATCTCGATGGCAGCAGTCAGGTCTGTGTAAACCGGCAGACCGAGATCACTATCGAGACCGATCACTCGGCCGATATCCACGCCTTCGCGATCAGACCTTTTGGCACAGGCACCGGCGAGTACGAGAGCCGGTTTTTCCAAAACCAAGCGAGCAATCCTGGATCCCATCTGACCGGTTCCGAGTACAATTACACGAATGAGATCATGCATAGGGTACTGCCTCGTCACCGAAAACGTGTCGTCTAACTACGGACCGATTGTTCAATGCGCGCAATTTTGAGCTGTATGCGTCTTCGGGGCCTTGAGGCAGATCAATACGTCCGCAGCCATGCAAACCTAATCTCCACTGGTTACCGTCGATAAGCCAGCAGGTCGGAGAGATGGTGATCGCCGAGCATGCAGAGGCGGCGATTGTGTTGCCGGAACCTGAATATGAAGGCCGTGTTCCATTGGAAAGAGTTCTGAACACCCGTTAGTTAGAATGTCTGCCTGCAGGCGGTCGTCCTTGGCCGCCGGCGCAACCTTAGTAAGTGCTTTCCGTGATGACGCCGTTGCTCGACTTGTGCGACTGCCGGCTGACCACGAGGCCGTGACGACGGAGGTGGTGGACAGGCCGGTCTCGTCGGGAAAATTGATGCGCCCAAAGAGTTAGCAGGTTGATTCAAGTCAAGGTGTCGCGCGACTAGACCTGTCATTGTGTGGCATCCCCGTCGCTTGTAGGTGAGGGGATTGGTATCAACGCAATGTCAGGTGGTTTGTCGGCAAGGAGTAAAGATCCGAGTCTTCTCGCTGAAGCTGCTGCGCAAATCGACCAAAAAATGTTGGGGAATTTTGCTGCAAAGAGGTTTGGAACACCATGGCCAGCGATATCAGGGCCCGCCTAGAGACGGCAATTCTCGAAGCAGAAGAAGTGAGCCGAAGTCGTCTTCGGGCGTCTCGCGAACTTGCGTCCGGTTCTGAGACAGCCTTCACACCAATAAGACAGGCCGCTGAAGAAATAAGAGAGCAGCTTCGGTCCCTACCAAGCATTAAGTTCACGATCAATCCCGACAGCGTCATCATTACGCTGATGGATAGGGAGTTGTGGTTCGGCTACGACGCACAATCGGGCACATACTTAGCCGAAGAAAGTGCGCACTCTTGGTACGATGCCGAACGCTATGCCAAGAGCGGTGAATGGACAAGTGCAGACAAGTGCACGGATGCGATGATCAGATTATGCGCCGAATATGTCCGCATGGCTCGGGCGATAAATGCGTGAGGTTCGCAGAGTGGTGGTGAGGCCCCGTAACTTCTTGGGCGCGCAGCTTCGGGAGCGCGGGTTGCTGGTTTTGTTGTCAGAAGACAGGCAGGGTCTAATACAGCCGGGAGGACAGGAGCTCGATCATGAAGCAACCCCGTCGCACTTTCATCGGTCAGAAGGCAAGACGCCAGGATCGACTCATCCGTGAGCGCGTTCACGACCCGTACAAGACACGGCTTAAATTGCCGGAGCCAACCATTTGTCCGCAATGCAGTGCTGTTTGGCATGGCGGACGCTGGCAATGGGCAAAGGAACAGCCAGACAACGCCAACGAGGCATTATGCCAGGCGTGCCACCGCATCAATGACAAGTATCCTGCCGGAGAGCTGGCCCTGTCTGGCGATTTCTTGAAGAAACATAAGGATGAGATACTCCACCTCGTCCGCAACACAGAAAAGCTGGAGAATGAGGAACACCCCCTCCACAGGATCATGACAATAGACGAGCAGAAAGACCGCTCAGTGATCCTGACGACGGATATCCATCTGCCGCGGCGCATCGGGGAGGCAATTTTCAATGCCTATGAGGGGGCTTTCGAATTCAACTATGACGAGGGGGGCTATTTCCTGCGAGCCAATTGGCGCCGCGACGGCTGATCCGAGCGAATTCAGTGCACTTGATTTTGTGCCCGATCTTCTCTCAACGATTTGTAGCGTGCTCTTGCTCACCGGGCCGTTTCTTGGTCAGTGTGGGGCCATCATGGGAAATCCGTCCCGTTCACGGTTTGGGCGCTGTCGACTTCAGGTCGCTGTCGAACGACGGATGCAGGACCTCATCAGGCCCGTTGTCCTCGTAAAAGGTCCTTTTTATGCGCTCCGCTTTAACCACATCCGCTCGGGTCCAGGGCGGAGCCTTGATGCCGCCGCCGGCGGGGAAGTCGGTCTTTAGGCCGAAAGCCTTTTGCGCCAGTTTACGGGCAGCCTCTTCATCCCTGGCGCGAATGATAACTATGTCTCGATGCGAACTTGCTTGCCAATTCGGGTCGTTGAGGTTGACGGGGGTCAATTTCCAGACAGGCATCATCTCCGCTCCATGAACGCCCTAGAGAGAATCTCAAGATCCGATGCATGTCGTGGACGGCACTCTATGAAAACAGCCACAGCAATGCCCCGCATATTGAAAGCTTGGGTTGATAGAATTGATCTGCCCACAGCATCATGGATCATTTCAATTTGGACACGTCTTGCCTAATTGGAATTCTTTTTATAGTGCCGAAGGTCAATACAATGTTTGAGCGAGATCAAATGGCTGCTGCGCGGCGTTTTCGAGCCCCCGCGCGATATGACCCGCCAAATCAACATGAAACGCTCTAAGAATTAACTTTGCGAGACCAGCGCCCGTTACGCCATGGCAACTGCGGCCATCGTGTGCCATGTAGCCTGGGGTTTGGTTGGCGCGGAAATAAGGTTGCGCCCAAAATGATGCGCAAACTGCTGAAGAATCGATGTTTCGTGCCTGATGCGTTTTTCACGGACAAGCTGCCATCATACGACGCTGCCTTGAAAGACCTGAAGCTCGCCAAACGCCATGATATTGGCGGCGGGAAGAACAACCCAACGGAGAATTCTCACCTGCCGCTTCGACAAAGCAAGCGACGAACGCAGCGGTTCAAGTCAGCTGGTCAGCACAGCGATTTCGCTGTATTGACACCGCCGTCTACAACACATTCAATGTTCAACGTTATCTGATTTCCCGAAAGACACTGTGCCGGTATCGCAACCAATCGATGGTCGTATGGCAAAGAGTAACCGCTGCAGCTTGAGCCCAGTCCCCAACCCAGTTTTGCTTGATTGCCGTTCAAAAAGTTGACACTGCCTGACACTGTGCGCCGGGATCACTTCGCCGGCCCGCCGGCCTGCGCCAGCAAGGCGACAACATCTTCATCGCTGACCTGTCTGAAGTCGCTGTAAAAGGGGCCAATAGCATAAAATGGCGTCGGCGTTTCGAGACACACGATTTCATCAGCCTCGACCCGCAGTCTTTCGAAAGTTTCGGGCGGCGCAACGGCGGTGGCCAGAACCAGTTTCTTTGGTGCTCGCCGGCGCAGGGCTCTAAGTGCCACTCGAGCCGTGGCCCCCGTCGCGATCCCATCATCGATAACGATCGCCGTTGCTCCCTCAACTGGCACACGATCGCGGCCCCCCAAATAAAGCTCTCGACGACGATCGATTTCCGCAAGCTCCTGGGCCTTGATCTTCTCAAACTCCTCGTCGCTCACACGGACAAGTCGCCGGACATCTTCGTTGACGACAACTTCCGGGTGGTCGCCATCGACAACGGCCGCAAGAGCAAGCTCCGGCCGAAAAGGGACACCGATCTTGCGCACCAAGACAATGTCTAGCGGTGCGCCGAGCGCCTCAGCGACCACTGCGGCAACCGGCACGCCGCCGCGCGGAAGGCCGAGCACAACAGGATTTTCGTACCGGTTTTTAACCAGTCTGTCCGCGAGTGCATGTCCCGCCTCATCCCGATCTGCAAAAATATGGATATCGTTCATGGACGGTCTTTCTGAAGGTGCTCCTCGAACCAGCAACCGGCGGAATCGACGACCTTGCCGAGGGCGCCAGGCTCCTCGAACAAGTGTGTTGCACCCGGCACGATGTCGAGTCGCTCCTTGCACGTCAGAGCCTCCGCAGCTTTCTCATTTAGTTCAATAACGACATGGTCCGCGCCACCGACGATCAGCAGCGTTGGCGCCCGCACCCGATCCAGAACGGATGCAGCAAGATCAGGGCGGCCGCCGCGCGAGACAACAGCCGCGACTGCCTCAGGCATGGCTGCGGCCGCCACGAGAGCGGCAGCGGCGCCCGTGCTCGAACCGAAAATACCGATCGCCCAGCCCTTGGTGTTCTCGTCGCTGCCGGCCCAACGCACAGCTTCCATCACGCGCTCGCCCAAGAGCGGGATGTCGAACACGTTGGCGCGATCCAATGCCTCACTTTCGGTGAGAAGATCGAAAAGCAGCGTGGCGAGACCGCGCTCGTTCAAGGCTTCGGAAACATATGTGTTCCGCGGACTGAGCCTACTCGATCCACTACCATGGGCAAATATCACGAGGCCGCATACATCAACCGGGAGATTCAAGATCCCTTCAAGCCTTTTAGGTCCGATATAGACTAGGCGACTGCCTTCCTTCATTGCTCTGTGGTCGATATAGTTTATGGCGATAGCAGCGGGTCATGCCGCGCAGCTTGCCTCAGTCGACTGGAGCATTCATTGATCCTCATCAATAACGGCTTATCTAGATTGGCATGCTATTCATGAGTGTTTGCAACAATTGGCCAAGGCGATGACGACCGAACCGGCAAGCGCTCGACTGAACGGGCGAAGAGACACTTCGCTCGAGGATAAGGTGGCGTTCCTTTCCTCTGCGTCCGCCTATCCGGGGGCGGTGCGCGAGGTGGTAAGTACGGAAACCCACATGTCCTGGGTGTTCCTCGTCGACGCGCGGGCCTACAAACTCAAAAAGCCCGTGAAGTACTCATTTCTTGACTTCAGCACGCTGTCAGCGCGCGAGGCCGATTGCCGCGAGGAAGTTCGCCTCAATCGACGGCTCGCGCCAGACGTTTATCTCGGCGTCATACCGCTTGCAGTTGGGGCGGATGGTCTTCTTATCCTCGGGGACGAGGGTGAAATTGTAGACTGGCTGGTGAAGATGCGGCGGCTACCCGCTGACAAGATGCTCGATCACGCGATCATGCACGCAACGGTCACGCCAACCCACATCAACGCGGTCGCGGAATTGCTCGCGCGTTTCTATCGAGCGCTCAAGCCCGCGGACCTGACGCAGGCGGCGTATGTCGCGCATTTCGCTCGCGAGCAGGAGAAGAACGAATCTCTCTTGAGCGACCAACGGTTCGATTTGCCCAAAACGACTTTGAACGCCGTACTTTCTCGACTCGACGCGGTGATCACCGGCGAGCCAGAGTTGTTGATGCTTCGGGCGCGCGACGGCCGTATCGTTGAAGGGCACGGTGATTTGCGCCCGGACCATGTTTGCCTTTCCGCGCCTCCAGTGATCATCGATTGCCTCGAGTTCAACAGGAATTTTCGGCTCGTAGACCCGTTTGACGAGCTGGCATTCCTTGGCATGGAGTGTGAGCGCTTGGGTGCTCCGCATATAGGCGGCACTCTGATCTCTCGGTGCGCCGAACAGCTTGGCGACAATCCGTCAGAACGCCTGATCGCATTCTATACTACGTTCCGAGCCTGCCTCAGAGCGCGCCTAGCCCTGGCGCACTTACTCGAACCTGACCCCCGGGATCCCGGGAAATGGCTACCACTTGCCGGTTCCTATCTCGCCATCGCCGAGCGGGCAAGCATCACGCTTGACCCTCGAGAAGCTCGATGAGCGAACCGCCTTCGTGACAGCAGCGGATGGCCTCAGCAAAGAGCGGTGCAGCGCTGACAATTTCCAGATGCCTTTCGACGACCCCAGAGTCGAGACGAAAAGGCGGAACCGTATCCGTGACAACTACCTTTGCCAAACGCGGGTCTGAAACAGCTTTGCCGGCGTCGCCCACAAACAAGCCATGGGCAGCAAGGGCATAAACCGTTCTCGCCCCCCGATCCACACACGCCTCTGCCGCACGGATGATCGTACCGCCGGTACTTATGAGATCGTCGATCACGAGCACTGTGGCACCACTCACGTCGCCCACCATCAAAGTGCCGCTGACCACGCCTGCACTGCGCCGTTTCTCCATAAACGCTGATCCGACAGGACGACCTAGCGT
>JAEKFU010000208.1 GCA_016522385.1 Pseudomonadota bacterium | reverse complement strand
CAAAAACTATGCCACCGATGACCAAGGCCAGTGCAAATCCGTGATAGAGCTGAAACACCTCGCCGAGCAGCAACACCGACAGCAGAGCACCGAAAATCGGGACCAGATTGAGAAACAGGCTTGCCCTATTTCCGCCGAGCAATTCGACACCGCGTATGTAGCAGGC
The DNA here is from genome assembly GCA_016522385.1 of Pseudomonadota bacterium. GTDB lineage: Bacteria > Pseudomonadota > Alphaproteobacteria > Rhizobiales > Aestuariivirgaceae > JABDJG01. The sequence goes on along the minus strand of JAEKFU010000208.1, from coordinate 12,741 downwards.
CTGGGCGACAATCGACGGCAGGATTGCAGTGTAAATCGCAAGAGACCAACCGGTGATCGTGGTCGGCCATATAAAGTCGTCAGTGGTGGCCTCGTAGCCTGCCATAATGATCGACGTCAAAGCCGCAGAGATAACCAGCACAGTGAGGAAACTCAGCCAGTGCATCTGCGGCTTAGATCGCAGGGCCGACGAGTAGGCCGCATAGACGACCACCGCAACCAGCATGATCAAATCGCCGCGGTTGATGGCGAATTCGGCCAGAGCCGAGAGATCGCCGGCAAGTGCGGTCAGCAAGACCCCGAGCAGTGTCAGCGCATAGCCGAAAAGCTGTGCCCACTGTAACCGAGTCCGGAAAGCGATGAAGTTGAAGGCGAATATGAAAATCGGCATCCCCGCCTGCAGAATCGTCACATTGATCGCAGTAGTAAATTTCAGCGATGTATAGAGCAGGCCGTTGAAGCCGGCATAACCAAGCGCACCCATCAGATACAGATAGCGCAGGTGGTGGCGGATGGTCGGCCAGTCTTTCCGCAGCTCGCGGCGGGCGATCACCAACAGAACGAGTGCAGCCCCCGTCCAGCGCGCGCAGGTCAGCAAAAAGGGCGAAATATGCCCAACAGCAAACTTGCCGGCGACCGCATTGCTACCCCAGATCAAGGTTGTCAACGTGAGCAGCATTACAGCGTTGTTGGTCAATTGCGAGCTGCGCATCAAGAGCCATGGGCGAGATTGTTGAGGCCAAGCGGGGCCCGCTTTGGCCCGATCAGTTTTTGTTCATTCTGAAGAACCGGTTCGCTGCGCAAGGCCTGGGTGTATCCCGACGATCCAAAGGCGATTACACCGCCAGCAGGCCAGTTCAGTACGATCTGCCAGTGATAGTACGGCCGGTCCAAACATATCTTCTGATTGGCGATCCGGGCTCGGCTGATCTGATCGATCGATGCCTCATGAAGTGCGGTCCGGAAGCCGCTGTCACCCCAATCAATGTCCAGTCTCAAGTCCGTCACATGGTGATAGGTGAGCGTGGCCGGTGCGACACGAAACTGCATGGCGCCGGCGCCTGCGATAACCCATTCGACGATATGATCGATGTCTAGGACCAGTTCACATCGCCAATCACCAGCGGCGATGTCACCAACCAGGATTGACAATCCATAAATGTAATTGTCGTGCCAGCTCGTATCATCGAAGTCGGCATGTGTGGTGATCGGCTGTGTCATGCCAGCCAAGGCTGACCGGAGATGCGCATCAGTTCTCCTCCATCTTGAGCGCGGCGATGAAGGCGTCCTGCGGGATGTCCACTTTGCCAAACTGACGCATCTTGCGTTTGCCTTCTTTCTGCTTGTCGAGCAGCTTGCGTTTGCGAGTGATGTCACCGCCATAGCACTTGGCAGTGACGTCCTTGCGCAGGGCGGAAATGGTCTCGCGGGCGATTATCTTGCCACCGATGGCAGCCTGCACCGGGATCTTGAACAAATGTCGCGGGATGAGATCCTTCAGCTTCTCGCACATGACCCGGCCGCGTTGCTCGGAACGGCCGCGATGAACGATCACTGACAGCGCATCGACTGGTTCGGCGTTGACCAGGATCTGCATCTTCACCAGATCGCCCTGCTCGTAGCCAAGCATCTGGTAATCGAAACTTGCATAACCGCGGCTGACCGATTTCAACCGGTCGTAGAAATCAAACACCACTTCGTTGAGCGGCAGTTCATAGACCAGCATCGCGCGGGTGCCAGCATAGGTCAGCTCTTTCTGGCGGCCCCGGCGGTCTTCGCACAGCTTAAGGACAGCACCGAGATAGTCGTCGGGCACGAGGATCGTCGCGGTAATCCAGGGTTCGTCCATATGGTCGATCTTGACGATGTCAGGCATATCGACAGGATTGTGCAACTCGATCGTCGAGCCGTCGTTCATGTAGATATGATAGATGACAGAAGGTGCTGTTGTGATCAGCTCGACATTGAACTCACGCTCGATACGCTCGCGGATGATTTCGAGATGCAATAGCCCGAGGAAACCACAGCGGAAGCCGAAACCGAGAGCTGCTGAGGTTTCCATTTCGTAGACGAAACTTGCATCGTTCAATCTCAGCTTGGCCATCGCCTCGCGCAGATCTTCAAACTCGGCATTATCGAGCGGGAAAAAACCAGCGAACACTACCGGTTGGGCCGGCTGGAAGCCGGGCAGCGCCTGGCTGCATGGTTTTTTCTCGTCGGTCACCGTGTCGCCGACACGGGTGTCGGCAACCTGCTTGATGGCGGCGGTGAAAAAGCCAATCTCGCCAGGGTCGAGTTTGTCTAGCATTTCTTGTTTAGGCCGGAAGATACCGACCCGGTCGACCAGGTAATTGGCATCTGTCGACATCAGCTTGATGCGTTGACCTTTCCTGAGCTGACCATCAATGATGCGCACGAGAACCACGACACCGAGATAGGCATCATACCAGCTGTCGACCAGCATGGCCTTAAGCGGGGCTTCCAGTTCGCCCTTGGGTGACGGCAGCCGGGTGACAATCGCTTCCAGCACATCGTGAATTCCGATCCCAGTCTTGGCTGAGATTTCCAACGCATCAGACGCATCAAGCCCGATCACATCCTCGATCTGGGTGCGGATGCGGTCCGGCTCGGCAGCTGGCAAATCGATCTTGTTTATGACCGGCACAATCTCGTGATCGTTGCCGATCGCCTGGTAAACATTGGCCAGGGTCTGGGCCTCGACGCCTTGCGAAGCATCAACCACAAGTAGCGATCCCTCGACGGCGGCCAATGACCGGTTGACCTCATAGGCGAAATCAACGTGGCCGGGTGTGTCGATCAGGTTGAGCTGGTAGGATTCACCGTCGGCGGCCTTGTAGTCGAGGCGGACGGTCTGCGCCTTTATGGTGATGCCGCGCTCACGCTCGAGTTCCATATTGTCGAGCACCTGCTCCTTCATCTCACGGTCGGTCAACCCGCCGGTCACTTGGATCAAACGGTCGGCAAGTGTCGATTTGCCATGATCGATATGGGCGATGATGGAAAAGTTGCGGATATGCGTGGGATCTGTCATGGCGCGGTGTTTGACACTGCCTGCCTGGCCCGTCAAGCGGCCAAATTACGCAACTGCGGGTGGACCTTTAGCGAGGATCTTCTTAAGGTGCACCCCCTTTGCAACCTACAACGTGAGGCGTTGCGGCAAGCCGTGAAACCGTTTTCTGAACTCACCGAGCAAGAAATACTCGCATTGGCGATTTCCAGCGAGGACGACGATGCGCGCACCTATATGAGCTTTGCCAATGCGCTACAGGAACAGTATCCGGCATCGGCCCGGGTGTTCATCGATATGGCCGAGGAAGAACACGAGCACCGTCGCAGGCTGACCGAAACCTATGTGAAAAAATTCGGCGACCATATTCCATTGATCCGTCGTTCCGACGTGACAGGCTTTGTCAAGCATCAGCCGGCCTGGCTGATGAAACATCTCAGCCTCGATACTGTGCGAAAACGTGCCGAGGTAATGGAACTGGAGAATTACCGCTTTTACAAACAGGCTGCCGAACGCTCGCAGGATGCCGATGTCAAGAAGCTGCTTCTCGATTTGGCCGAAGAGGAAAAGGACCACGAGTCGCTTGCCGGCAAACTGGAAGAAAAACATCTGGACGCCGATGCCAAGCTTGCAGAACAGGATGCGGAAAAGCAGCTGTTCCTGTTGCAGGTGATCCAACCCGGCCTGCTTGGGTTGATGGACGGATCCGTCTCCACATTGGCGCCGTTGTTTGCGGCTGCCTTTGCCACACACGATACTTGGCAAACATTTCTCGTCGGCACCGCTGCCTCGATCGGAGCCGGAATTTCCATGGGATTTGCCGAAGCGCTGTCGGACGATGGTGAGCTGACCGGTCGCGGACATCCGATGATCCGCGGGTTGGCAGCCGGCATCATGACCGCAATCGGCGGCCTGGGCCACACCCTGCCCTATCTGATCAACGATTTCTGGACCGCAACGGTCCTGGCGGTGCTGATCGTCTTCGTCGAGCTGTGGGCTATCTCATGGGTGCGCTACAAATATATGGACACGCCGTTCCTGCGTGCTGCTTTCCAGATCGCAGTAGGCGGCTTCATTGTCTTCCTGGCGGGAATACTAATCGGTAACGCGTGACCATGCGTGCACAAGATCGTGCGGTCCGATGCGGCCGATGCCCGGCAGCTTGATCGCCAGATCATCGAAGTCGACGCCGATCGTTGCACCGAGAAAGTGCATCTCTAAGCCTTCTGCCCAAGCGATCGCAGCACCCAGATAACCGGCATAGGATATCTGCCAACCAGTTCCAGACGGGGTCGATTGGATCGCAAGACCCGGCCCAATAAAGTCCTTGCCAATACCTGCGCTGTGCATTTCGGCCTGTAAGTCGGGCACGTTGCGCAGCACGTGAGCGACAAAGGTATTCGAGTTCGGCCCCGGCCAGACCTGGTAGGACCCTCGCGTTTGCCAGGGGTAGTCATCAATGGCAGCACTGATTTCTGGAATGAGCTTTTCCGCGGCGCGCCCGCGTAACTCGTAGACCACCTTGGGTGGATTTGAATACCAGCGGCCGTCTGGTGGGTAGTTGTTGTGCCGAACTGGCGTGCCCCAGCCGACCACGTCGTAGCGGCTGTAGTTTCCATTCTTGGGCTTGACGACAATCCAGTGATGGACAGCAAAGATTCCTTTCCATCGGCCAGACCGGGCGGCATAGATGCGGATCATCGCGTGACTGTCTGAAGCTGCCGGCGGCAACAAACCAGTGGAGGACCAGTCGGCGCTACGCCAGCTACGTGGCCAACCTTGGACGTAGCCCCAGGTCGCACTGGCGGCAATGGGGGCGATGATGAAGATGATGGCGAACCACTTAACTGTTCGGTAGATACCGGCCATGGCGTCCCTATCGCGCTATCAGACGACGACACTGATGATTATAATTTCGGCTGCATTGGGGCGCATCTCCGCAAATGCTTGTTATTTGCGCAGAACGCCGCCGGTTGCTTTTTCAACACTTGTGACCAGTTTGGCCGATACGGCTTCGATCTCTTCGTCGGTCAGCGTCTTGTCTTTGGGTTGCAGCGTGACTTCAAGAGCCAGTGACTTCTTGCCTGTACCAAGGCTTGCGCCGGCAAAGGCATCGAAGATGGTAACATCTGCGATGAGCGACTTATCGACCCCCCTGGCCGCCCGAACAAGCTTGTCCGCCGCGACGTCCGCATCGACAACAAAGGCAAAATCACGTTTCACGGCCATCAGGTCGGAAGCATCCAGGGCAGGCCGGGCAGTGCCCTTGTGTTTGCTAACCGGTATGTTGTCTAGGACGATTTCAAAGGCAACCATTGGTCCCCTGACATCCATGGCGTCCAACACACGTGGGTGAACCTCGCCGAACCAGGCCAGCTGGTTCTTTGGGCCCAGCTGCAATGTGCCGGAACGGCCCGGATGGAACCAGTCCGGCGCACCTTGCACAACCTGCAGGCTGGCAACCGGTGCGCTGGTGGCCGCCAATGCGTCCAGGGCATCGGCCTTGGCATGGAACACGTCAACGGGCCGCGCAGAGCCGGTCCAGTTGCGCTGAACGGCTTGGCCCCGCCGAATGCCGGCAGCGCGCAATGTTTCGTCCTGTGGCTGATCACCGGCATAGACCTGGCCAACTTCGAACAGGGCCAAGTCGCCAAACCCGCGGTCAACATTACGGCCGGCTGCCGCAATCAGGTTGGCGATCAGCGAGGGACGCATGTCGGACAGTTCTGATGAAATCGGATTGGCCAGCTTGAGCGCCGACTGACCACCGCCAAACAGCTTCGCGTGCGTCTCCGGCAGGAAGGACCAGGTCACCGCTTCGTTGAGTCCGCGGGCCGCCAGGGCGCGTCGAGTTGCGATCATACGCCTTTGCAAGGGTGTCAGGATCGGCCGAGCAATGGCGTGGGTGCGGCTCATTGGAGCATTGGGGACGTTGTCGAGACCCACGATGCGACAAACTTCTTCGACCAGATCGGCCTCGCCCAGAACATCGGGGCGCCAAGGTGGCACGCCGCAACCGAACCCGCCATCGATCTGCTTCACGGCAAATCCGAGGTCGCTCAATATACGACTTTGCTCTTCGGCAGCAACCTTGATGCCACCAAGCGTTTCGACACGGTCACCCCTTAGACGATAGCTGCGTTTGGTGTCCGGCGCCTTGCCGGCGATGACCAGGTGCGAGGCCTCGCCGCCACACAAATCCAGGATCAAGTGTGTGCCTATCTCAGCTCCGATCTCAAGGAATTCGGGATCCACGCCACGCTCAAAGCGGTAGCGGGCATCGGATTGAATACCGAGTTTGCGGCCGGTCTTCGCCGTGCGCACCGGATCGAAATAGGCCACTTCCAGGAAAACATCCGTGGTCTCGAGCGTGCAGCCGGATGCCTCGCCGCCCATGATGCCACCAAGCGCTTCGACACCAGCGTCGTCGGCGATCACCGTCATGGTTTCATCGAGCTGGTATTCCTTACCGTCAAGCGCCAGAAGCTTTTCACCGGCAGTTGCGAGGCGAGCATGAATATTGCCTTTCACCTTGGCGACATCAAACACGTGCAACGGCCGGGCATGGGCGTAAGTGACATAGTTTGTGATGTCGACCAGTACAGAAATTGGCCGCAGTCCGATAGCGCGCAGCCGCCGCTGCAGCCAGTCAGGCGACGGACCATTCTTTACGCCCTTGAAATAACGGCCAACGAACATCGGGCACGGCTTGTTGTCGTCGGCATCAAATTTGAGATGAACCGATATCGGGGAGTCAAATGTGCCAGGCACCGGGTCCACGTGAAGCGGCTTCAACTTGCCAAGACCTTTGGCGGCCAGATCACGCGCGATGCCGCGAATGCCGAGCGCATCGGGTCGGTTCGGGGTAATCGCAACGTGGAAGACCGGATCATCCAGGCCGAGAGCCTCAGCCGCAGCCATGCCGACCGGCAGATCATCGGCCAGTTCGATGATGCCCTCGTGGTCTTCCGAAATCAGCAGCTCACGCTCCGAGCACAACATGCCGGCAGATTCAACGCCGCGGATGACGCCGACCTCCAGGTCGACCCCAGTACCGGGAATGTGCGTGCCGACGGGCGCGAAAATCCCAGTCATACCCGTGCGGGCATTTGGCGCGCCACAAACAACCTGCACATCGCCATCATTGGTGATCACGTCGCAAACCCGCAAACGGTCAGCATTGGGGTGCTGGCGGGCCTCCTTGACCTTGGCAACGGTGAACGGTGCCAGGGCAGCGGCCATATTCTCTATTCGTTCAACTTCCAGCCCGTTGTCGGTGAGCGCGACGGAGATCTCATCGACCGATGCATCCGTCTCAAGGAAGTCCTTTAGCCATGACAAGGTAAATTTCATGACAGGCCTCCTGCCAGATTAGGCACTTGCAGGGGGTGGAAGCCATAGTGCCTGAGCCAGCGCAGGTCTGCCTCGAAGAAGGCGCGCAAGTCCGGGATACCGTATTTGAGCATGCCAATGCGATCGATTCCCATGCCGAAGGCGAACCCCTGCACCTTGTCGGGATCAAGCCCACCGGCACGGATCACGTTGGGGTGCACCATGCCAGAGCCGAGAATCTCCATCCAGTCGTCGCCGACACCGATCTTGACCTGACCATCGACCCATGAACATCCGATATCGACTTCCATTGATGGCTCGGTGAACGGGAAGTGCGAGGCGCGAAAGCGCATCTTGACCTCATCGACTTCAAAGAACGACTTGCAGAACTCTTCCAGGCACCATTTGAGATGGCCGAGATGGGTGTCTTCATCGAGCACCAGCCCCTCGACCTGATGGAACATCGGTGTGTGGGTCTGATCGCTGTCGCAGCGGAACGTGCGGCCCGGTGCGATGATGCGGATCGGCGGTTCAGAATCCTGCATTGTGCGGATTTGGACCGGCGAGGTATGTGTTCTGAGCACCATGCGCGAGCCGTCTTCGCGAGGATTGAAATAGAACGTGTCGTGTTCCTGCCGAGCCGGATGATCATCGGGAATGTTGAGGGCGCCGAAATTGTACCAGTCGGTCTCGATGTGCGGGCCCTCGGCAACCGAAAAGCCAAGATCCCCGAAAACCTGGACAATTTCTTCCCAGACCTGTGAGACAGGATGAATGGTGCCAGCGTTGCGCGGCCGCACCGGCAAAGTGACGTCGACGAACTCGGTTGCAAGACGTGCATCAAGGGCTGCCTGTTTGAATTCGGCCTGGCGGCCGGCGATGGCCTCGGTCACTTCGACTTTCAACCGATTGAGCGCCTGGCCGGCGGTCTTGCGGGCTTCGCCATCCAGCTGCCCGAGACCTTTCATTCGCTCGGAGACGACACCCTTTTTGCCCAGCGACGAGACTCGCAAGTCTTCCAAGGTCTGTTCGTCTGCCGCCTCGTTGATGGCGCTGATCAATTCGTCTCTTAGAGTTGCCAGTTCTCCGCTATCGCTCATTGGTCCGCTCTTTTGGTGATCATCGGAATCAGACATGCCGGGCTCGGTGCGCTTGAGCGGTATTGCGGCAATCCGCAACCCAAGCGACTCCAAGAGCCCGGCAATCCCCAGTAATTCAAGTGCAAATGCGCCTTACAGCGCGGCCTTGGCCTTTTCGACCAGGGCCTTGAACGCCTCGGGCTCCCGCACGGCGAGATCAGCCAGCAGCTTGCGGTCGATCTCCACACCGGCTTTGCCGAGCCCGTCGATAAATCGGCCATAGGTCAGCCCAAGTTCGCGCGAGGCAGCATTTATGCGCTGGATCCACAGCGCGCGGAAATTGCGCTTCTTGCGGCGCCGGTCGCGGTAAGCGTACTGCCCGGCTTTTTCCACAGCCTGGACGGCGGCGCGGAAGGTGTTTTTACGGCGGCCGTAATAACCCTTGGCTGCCTTGATAACCTTCTTGTGGCGGGCATGTGTCGTCACGCCACGTTTGACTCGAGACATCTGCGGTTCTCCTTAGTCGAACTCGTGATCAGCGATTGGGCATGAACCGCTTGATCAGCTTGGCATCGGGCTTATCGAGGATCGTCGTGCCACGCTGATTGCGGATTTGCTTGTTGGTGCGCTTAATCATGCCATGTTGTTTGTTGGCCTGATTGGCGCGAACTTTGCCCGTTGCTGTGAAGCTGAACCGCTTCTTGGCCGAGGCCTTGTTCTTCATTTTGGGCATTTTGCTTCCTTTCTGTGTCCGTGACGACAGATGGACCCAGACTGGTGACTTGGGTCGATTGTCGTTCATCTTCGAAGTATCGAAGCTTTTGGAGCCGCCACGGCATGCCCTTATTGAGGCCGGGCCACTCACAAGCGGGCGGGTTATAGGCCGCATCTTTGAGAATTGCAACATGCTGTCGTCATGCCAGTCGCCTCTCAAAGCAATTAATTGTGTGGTTCGCGATGGGTGCTATGATCAACCACTTAGTTGATTGGCCACGGAAGCATTACATGAATCTCCGCCCTAATGTCCAAACCGGCTATTCGGTGTGTCCACATGACTGCCCGTCTGCCTGCGCGCTCGAAGTGGAAGTGCTTGATGCACATACGATTGGCCGAGTGCGGGGCGCCCGGGACCAAACCTATACGGCCGGCGTCGTCTGCGAAAAAGTCGCGCGTTATGCAGAGCGCGTGCACCATCCGGACCGCTTACTGAAGCCCTTGAAGAGAGTGGGCGCCAAAGGCGCAGGGGACTGGCAGGAGATCTCCTTTGACGATGCGCTCGACGAAGTGGCCGAGCAGTTCATGAGAGCAGAAGAAAAGTTCGGCGCGGAGACCGTCTGGCCCTACTATTATGCCGGCACAATGGGGCTAGTGATGCGCGACGGTCTGCATCGCCTGACCCACGCAAAAAAATACTCGAGGATGTATGACTCGTTTTGCGTGACGCTTGCCTGGCCCGGATTTATGGCCGGCACCGGCCGGCTCTACGGGCCCGACCCGCGAGAGATGGCGCTGTCCGATCAGGTGATCATCTGGGGCACGAACCCGGTAAACACGCAAGTTAACGTCATGACCCACGCGGTGCGCGCGCGCAAAGAACGCGGCGCAAAGATTGTTGTCATCGATGTCTATGAAACCGCCACAATGAGGCAAGCCGATACCGGATTGATCATCCGGCCGGGAACCGACGGGGCGCTTGCCTGTGCAATCATGCATGTTTTGTTCCGGGACAATCTGGCTGATCGCGCCTATATGGCAAAATACGCCGACTGCCCGGATGAGTTCGAAGCACATCTGGATGACAAGACGCCTGAATGGGCAGCGGCGATCACCGGTTTGCGCGTATCAGACATCGAGCAGCTGGCGCGCGCGATCGGCGCTACCAAGCGGACCTACCTGCGAATGGGCTATGGATTTACGCGGCAGCGTAACGGCGCAGTCAACATGCATGCGGTGACGTCGATCGCGACGGTCGCCGGCCTGTGGCCATTTGAAGGCGGCGGTGCGTTTCATTCGAATTCAGGCATGTATCGCTGGAACAAGACAATGATCGAGGGGCTCGATGTCAAAGATGCCTCGGTACGCTATCTCGACCAAAGCCGGATCGGTCCTGTCCTGAGCGGTGATCCACGCGATATCGGCGATGGCCCGCCGGTCACCGCCATGTTGTTTCAGAACACCAATCCGGTCTCCGTGGCGCCAGAACAGGACAAGGTCAAGAAAGGGTTTGCCCGCGACGATCTGTTTACCTGCGTGCACGAACAGTTCATGACTGAAACCGCCGAACTGGCTGACATCGTTCTGCCGGCAACGATGTTCCTTGAACATGACGACATCTATCAGGGCGGTGGCCATCAATATGTGATGTTCGGCGGCAAGCTCATCGAGGCGCCGGGTCAGTGCCGTTCCAATCATGATGTGATCTGTGGACTTGCCGCTCGTCTCGGTGCGGTCCATCCCGGTTTCGACATGACGCCACGAGAGTTGATTGACTGGACGCTGACCAATTCCGGCAAACCGTCACTGGAAGAGCTGGAAGAGACCCATTGGGTCGATTGTCAGCCGAACTTTGACACGTCGCATTACATAAGCGGATTCGGTCACAAGGATGGCAAATATCGTTTCAAGCCGGATTGGCACGCGGTGCGCTTTCGGCCGGATATCGGCCCATTGGGACCGGTGGATGACATCCCGACCATGCCTGATTTCTGGGATGTCATCGAAAACGCGGACGATACCTATCCATTCCGTCTGGCAACCAGCCCGGCTCGTGGCTTCCTGAACTCAAGCTTCAATGAAACCCCGACCTCACTGAAGCGAGAAGGCCGTCCGGAACTGTTGATTCATCCAGATGACCTGGACAGGCTCGGAATCTTCGATGGCGATCGGGTTGCGGTAGGCTCGCCGCGCGGCGAAATCAAATTGCACGCCAAGGCCTGCTCCGGCGTCCAGCCAGGTGTCGTTGTGTCAGAAGGCATTTGGCCAAACCAAGCATTTTCAGACGGCAAGGGCATCAACACGCTCACCGCGTGCGATCAACCGGCACCGGCCGGCGGCGGACCGTTTCACGACAACAAGGTCTGGGTGCGAGGATCGCGATAATCCTGTGTCTTGATCATTTCATCGCTACCATCTTGGCCGCCGTGTTCTGCCGATGGTAGTTTGAAGAAACATGCTCAACGATTCGGATGAATGAAGGCTGGGGGCCGTGAGCACAACCTATGTCGCTGCCAAAGGGGTCTGGCCACAATTGAGAAACGGTGCCCGCAAGCAGGCAACCGTCATCATGGCAATTCTGTTCAAGGAGTTTCGTAACCGACTTGGCAAGAGCCGAACGGGACTGTTCTGGGTACTACTGGAGCCTTTCGCTCACATGTTTATACTTTCCGGCCTCTGGTATATTGCCCGCAGGACGCAAATCGACGGAATTCACGTGATGCTGTTTATCTCATCCGGAATTACGCCGTATCTGATCATGCGAGCCTGTATTTCGAGAATTCCCAACGCCATTCGAACAAATTTGCGACTTTACGACTATCAATATGTCAAGCCGATAGATTCATTGTTAGCAAATTTCATAATGGAAATCATTTTGATTTTGGTCGCTTGCTCAATCATGGTTTTTGTACTGGCTTGGTTCTTCTCTATCTATGCCGACTTTCCGCATATTCTCGAATTGATCAGTATCTTGGCAATGATGTTATGCATGGGTTTTGGGATTTCATTGCTGGTCGCCGTAAACGGCATGTTATACGAATCTGTGAATAGAGTGGTTCAAATTTCAACCAGACCATTGATCTTTATCTCGGGGGTTATGTATTCGGTGAACGACTTGCCGATTGCTGTACGGCAAGCGCTTTCGTGGAATCCGTTGTTGCAGTTTATCGAGTTTATACGTGTCTATGCGCTAGGCACTAAGCCTTTCCCGGAACTCGACCTCGAATACGTCGGCCTGTTGTCACTCGCATTTCTTGGGGTGGGAATGCTGTCATATTACGCGAACCGATTCAGGTTGATCCAACAATGATCAGCCTGTCAAACGTGTCGAAATACTTCGTCACCACAAAAGGCCGGCATTATGTTTTGCGGGACGCTACTGTAACGATCGGCACAACTGAGAAGATTGGTATTGTCGGCAGAAACGGCGCCGGCAAATCGACGTTGATGCGTCTGCTGGCAGGTGTCGATGTTCCTAATTCCGGCAATGTCGAACGGCAAGGAACGATCTCCTGGCCACTGGGATTGGCCACTGGCCTTCAGCCGTTCCTTACTGGCCGTGAGAACGCCAAGTTTGCCTGTCGAATCC
>JAEKFU010000188.1 GCA_016522385.1 Pseudomonadota bacterium | reverse complement strand
CTGCACGCGGGCGAGCGCCTTACGCTCGCGCAGGTTGCTGACCTGCTCGGTGAGCGCGCCGGCGCGGGCATCGGCCAGCCGGGCATAGTCGGCCATTTTCTCCTTTTCGGCCTCATACTCGCGCTTGCGAGCGACCAGCCTCGTCGACATGCGGTCGATGGTGACGACGGACTTGTCGATATCGGCTTCCAGTTTCGGGTCCTCGATAGTGATGATCGGCGTGCCCGCGGCGAGACGCTCGCCCGGTTCGGCCGAGGTCTTCTGGATCTTTCCGTCGGCGGTGGCGATGATCGACTGGATGGGAGCGGCGACGACGGCGGTGTTGACCTCGAGCCGCAGGAAGTTGGCCTGGATGGTGAGGAAAGCATAGAGGATCGTCGCCAGGCCGGCCGTTGCGTAGAACCCTACTCGGCCGACCAGCCTGAGTGGCCAGCGGCGTTTTGGTACCTCTTCGCCCGGGTTGGAATCCGGTTTGGTCGAGACGGGGGTGACCGGCGTGTCGACGCGCAATATGGTATCTTCAACCGGCGACATGGTGCCCCGGATCAGGTCCTCGATGAAATGCTGCATGACCTGCCGGCTGCGCTCATCCATACCGATGAACTCGCCGGCCATCTGCCGGTCCGCCTCGACAATGCGAACAACGCGCGAGCGCAAGGGCAGCTTGATGTCGAAGCCCTGAAAAGGGATCGCAAGGTCGCAGTGCAGCTCATCTCCAACCTTGGCACCTGAGGGGATGCCCTCGATGCGATAGCCGCCGAGGCTCCAGTCGACGCTAGGATAGGACTTGCCGTCAATCGTGATCGCAACCGGCGCATTCACTCTGTAATGCCGTCGCTGGCAGGGGGCTTCTCTGCGTACCTTCATGTCTGACCTACCTCATCGCAGGTACACCCGAGCCGATCCCGGATGCAGCCTTTCAACGGCAAGCGCCGTGCCAGCGGGATTTCCCCCGGTTTTCAGGGGGGTTCGCGGTCAGGCCAGTGAGGCGGATTGCAGATCGCAATCCGGACCGGCGCAATCTGGTGTTGCAATCTGCATCGGAATAGAGAGTTTGCGCAGTCTGGATTTGCTGCCAGAACGTCCGTAGTAGGTCAACAACGGTCCTGACAGCCTGCCGACATTGAGGTCCGTTATCTGGGGTTGGACAGACGAAATCGCTGCAATAACGGACATCGAAATTCGAATGTCGGTTATTCGGTGAACAACGGACTCCCTGCGAAACGGCTCAACATTTCTGCCTGAAGCGGACATTTTGGAGCACCGACCAACAGCGCCCAGTTTGCGAATTTCAGGATTTGGTCAGGAGGACTGGTGACGCGTTGCCGATGGCGAAAGTTCGGCTCGCCAATGCAGGCCCGCGTCCGTTGTCGTTTGGGGTCGGTACTCACAGCCAAAAACACCGGTATAGCCAGCTTGCACGAACGCCGGGAGCAGCGCGCCATAGTCGAGCTCTCCTGGAAAAGGTTCAGCACGATCTTCCGCGGCCGCGATTTGTACGTGGCCGATCCTATCCGCGTGGTTTTGGAAGTTCTCGAGTATCGAGCCGCTCTCGCGGTGCACATGGTAACAGTCGAAAAGGATCTTCAGGCGTGGATGATCGATTTCTTGGATCACTTGCCGCGCCTGATCGATATCGCGCAGGAAGTAGCCGGGAAGCTGCTCGCGGCATACAGGCTCGATCAGGATGGCGAGACCGGTGCTTTCCAATGCAAAGTGCAGGTTGTCCACATAGGTCTTGTGCGCGCTGCGGCCCTCGGCAATGCCGGCGAGCACGTGAATGCCGGTCGCACCGATGCGCTCCGCAATGTCGGCTGCAGCCGCTATATCCCGCTTGGTTTGTTCTGCTGCGTGCGGCATTGCCGCGCTGCCGATCGTGTCACCCATACGGATGTTGATGCCTAGAACTGGTAGCCCGGTCTCGGCCAAAGTGTCATTTAGCTGGGAAAGGTCGGTGCGCTGGACCTCGTCGTGAAACTCAACCGCATCGAATCCGGTGGCCGCAGCCCGCCTGATGCGATCGAGAAACGGCAATTCCTGCCACAGATAGCCGGTATTGGCCGAAAACCGATACCCTGCCGTGGTTTTGCTCAAGGGATCAGCACTTCACGCACTGTGGCGCCGTCATCCAGGCGATCCAGGGCTTCATTCAATTCAGAAAAGCTGATCGCGCGCGACATGAGACGGTCGACGGGCAGCTTGCCATCCTGGAACATTGACAGGTATCGAGGGATGTCCCGTGCCGGCACACAGCTGCCCATATAGGAACCCTTGAGTGTCCGTTCTTCGCCGGCAAGGCTGAGGTGGGACATGGTGAAGCTGGCATCGGGGCCCGGCATGCCGGCGGCAACGGTCGTACCGCCGCGCTTCGTCACACGATAAGCTGTATCAAGAGCCTCCGGCGAGCCCGCCGTCTCGATGGCGACGTGAACGCCACCCCCCGTAACATCACGCACTGCTTCGACGCAGTCCGCATCCGTGGCATTGAAGGCATGATGCGCACCCAACTGGCGCGCTAGGTCCAGCTTGCCGTGATTGATGTCGATGGCGATGATCTGGCCGGATGCGGATGCAACCGCAGCCAGAAGCGCGCTCAGCCCGACACCGCCAAGTCCGACGATGGCCACCGACTGGCCGGCCCGCACACCGGCTGTGTTGACCACGGAACCCACCCCGGTGACCACGGCACACCCGAACAGCGCGGCCTGCTCGAAGGGAATCGAATTGTCGATCTTGACCAGCGCGTCTTGCGAGATGACTGCAAATTCGGCGAAGGCCGCGACACCTGAATGGTGATTGATCCGCGTACCGTTCTGATGCAAACGCGTCGTGCCATCGCGCATCTTGCCGGCAATATTGGTCTCCGTCGCCGGCTGGCACATGGCCGGCCGTCCCTCCCGGCACATTTCACATTTGCCGCAACTGGCGACATAGGCCGGTACGACATGATCGCCGACTGCAAATCCATCCACGCCTGCACCAAGTTCTGTGATGATGCCGGCGGCCTCATGGCCGATGACGATCGGCGTCGGTCGAGCGCGCTCGCCGTTGACCGCCACCAGATCGGAATGGCACAGGCCGGCCGCCTTGATCTGTACAAGCACCTCTCCCGGTCCGGGCGGGTCGAGTTCGACCTCTTCAATGCTCAAAGGCAGGCTGTCCGCATAGGGCCGCGGCTTTCCTGTCTCCCATAAGATGCCCGCCTTGATCTTCATGCGCTTGTCCTGCCGAACCGCCTAGTGTTTGCGTTCCTGTGCCGCCTGATCCAGTGAGATTTCCAGAAGGTCGAGGCCTTCGTCGATCAGATCCATCGGAGCGGTCAGAGGCACCAGAATTCGGATCACGTTCCGGGTCGGCCCGGCCGTCACGAGGACGAGCCCCTTTTCCAATGCGATGGCCGCGATGCGAGACGTGAGGTCTCCATCAGGTTCCCGGCTGTCGAGATCCGAGACGATTTCGATGCAGTTCATGCACCCCAGCCCGCGCACATCGCCGATGAAGCCTAACGAATTCTTTCGGGCAAGCGCCTGCAGCCGGTCGTCGATCCGCTCGCCGATCGCAAGCCCTGCCTGTAGCAAGTCCTCTTCCTCGATCACGTCGAGCACGGCAAGGGCCGCCGCGCAGGCAATCGGGTTTCCGCCAAATGTCCCGCCCAGTCCGCCCGGCGGCACGGCATCAATGATGTCGGCATTGCCGACAATGCCGGACAAAGGCAGGCCGCCGCCAATGCTCTTGCCGATGCAGGTGAGGTCGGCGGCAACACCAAAGTGCTCCATGGCGAACATCGTGCCGGTGCGACCGACACCGGTCTGGATCTCGTCGGCAACCATGACTATGCCGTGGTCGTCACACAGTCCGCGTATGTAGGAGATAAACTCCGGTTCGGCGATGTTGTAGCCGCCTTCGCCCTGTACAGGCTCAAAGAAAATCGCCGCAATGTCGCTCGGTTGGGCATCGCTGCGGAACAGGGTGTCAAACGCCGTCTTGGTATCGTCGAGCGAAACGCCGTGATAAGCATCGGGAAACGGCAGCCGGTAAATTTCGGTTGGAAACGGCCGGAAACCGACTTTGAACGGCACCATTCGCGCCGACAATGCCATTCCCATATAGGAGCGGCCGTGATAGCCGTTTGTAAACGTGACGAGGCCAGGACGACCGGTATAGTGCCGGGCGATTTTGATTGCGTTTTCAACCGCTTCGCCGCCGGCCGAAAAGAACAGCGACTT
>JAEKFU010000179.1 GCA_016522385.1 Pseudomonadota bacterium | reverse complement strand
GTACGCCGTTTTCCCGGGCAATCGAGGAAGGCGTGCTGGATCCCAGTCGCACCGTGCAGATCGGCTTGCGCGGTGCGGTATTCGGATTCGGTGACCGGGAATTCGGTGAAGAACACGGGGTGCGGATGATCGATATCGAGGAATTCCACGAGCTCGGTATCAATGCCACGATGACGATTGCGCGCGAGGTGGTCGGAGATGGGCCTACCTATGTTAGTTTTGACATCGACTGCCTCGACCCGGCCTATGCGCCGGGTACCGGTACGCCGGAGATCGGTGGTTTCACCAACCGTGAAGCGCAGTTTATGTTGCGCAAGCTCGCAGGGCTCGACATCGTCGGTGCTGATGTCGTCGAAGTTTCGCCGCCATTCGACGCCTCGGGCTATACCGCACTCAATGGAACAACGATGATGTTCGAGCTGCTTTGCGTGATGGCGGGACGTCTGAAGCGCAACTGAGAGGAAAAAATTGCCGCAACTATCGCCTGAACTGCTCAATGTTCGGCATTTATGTGACGGTGAACAAATAGCTGGAAGTTGACGCCAACGGACTCTTGACACGCCTCAGGCAAGTTTCCACCCTACACTGGAGTGATCGAATCGAGAACGCGCTCGATCAATCTGACGGGCATGGACCCTGTCCTGGACAGATTGTTGTCGCACAAATTGTGCAACCCTAACGACATGTTAACTATACAGGGCTGACACTGTGGCGGGCGAGGCGTTCTGAACCGCGAATTTGCGAGGAGGACCGCATGAGTGGCTTGGCAACGACTAGCGGATTTGCCCAGAACGGCACGGCACCGCAGGAAAATACCCAGACAGCAACAGACGGCGACGTTTTTGCGCTTTATTCTCGGATCTATGATCATCACAAGCGCCACGAGATGTCGTTGCATGATTATCTCGAGGCTTGTCGCGATGATCCTGCAATGTACGCGACTGCTGCGGAGCGAATGGTTACGGCGATCGGCGAACCGAACCTGATCGATACCAGTGCGGATCCGCGGCTCGGCCGAATTTTTATGAATCGGACGATCAAACAATACCCGACGATGTCGGGTTTCTTTGGAATGGAAGATACCATCCAACGTGTCGTCAGCTATTTCCAACACGCTTCGCAAGGGCTGGAGGAGCGCAAACAGATCCTTTACCTGCTCGGACCGGTTGGGGGCGGTAAGTCATCGCTCGCCGAGCGGCTAAAGCTGTTGATGGAAAGCCAACCAATTTATGTTTTGAAAGCCGGCGACGAAATCAGCCCAATCTTCGAATCACCGCTGGGCCTGTTCGATCCGCGTCACATGGGCGAAGTACTGGAAACCAAGTACGGCATCGAGCAGCGACGCCTCACGGGCCTGTGTTCGCCCTGGGCGATGAAGCGGCTGGACAAGTTCGACGGCAATATTGCGGAGTTCTCAGTTGTAAAGCTCTATCCGTCAAAATTGCGCCAGATTGGAATTGCCAAGACCGAGCCCGGCGACGAAAACAACCAGGATATTTCCGCCCTGGTCGGCAAAATCGATATCCGGCAGCTGGAACATTTCAGTCAACATGATCCGGATGCATACAGTTATTCAGGCGGCCTCAACTGCACGACGCAAGGGTTGCTGGAGTTCGTCGAAATGTTCAAGGCGCCGATCAAGGTCCTGCACCCGCTGCTTACGGCAACCCAGGAAGGCAACTATGCCGGTACGGAAAACATCGGCGCCATGCCGTACCACGGCATCGTCCTCGCGCATTCAAATGAGTCCGAATGGGAGCAGTTCAAGAACAACAAGAACAACGAGGCCTTCCTTGACAGGATCTGCGTTGTCAAGGTGCCGTACTGCCTGCGTGTTTCGGATGAAACGAAGATCTACAGCAAGCTGTTGGAAGACAGCAATCTGGACACAAGCTGTTGTGCACCTGAGGTGCTGGAAATCCTTGCTAGGTTCAGCATCCTATCCCGGCTGAGCGAGCCCGAGAATTCGCCTTTGTATTCCAAGATGCGCATCTATGACGGCGAGAATCTGAAGGACACGGATCCAAAGGCAAAGTCGATCCAGGAATATCGCGAACTGGCCGGTGTTACCGAGGGCATGACCGGTATCAGCACGCGGTTTGCATTCAAGGTGCTGGCAGAGACCTTGAACTATGATACCGAAGAGATCGCTGCAGACCCCGTTCATCTGATGTATGTGCTGGAACAGGCGATCAAGCGCGAGCAGCTTCCCAAGGAGACCGAGGACCGCAATCTCGAGTTCATCAAATCGGAGATCGCACCACGATATGCGGAGTTTATCGGCCGGGAAATCCAGAAGGCCTATATCGAATCCTATAGCGAATATGGCCAAAATCTCTTCGACCGCTATATTGCCTATGCAGATGCATGGATCGAGGAACAGGACTTTAAGGACCCCGATACGGGTCAGGTTTTTGACCGGCAGATACTCGATGCCGAACTGAGTAAGGTCGAAAAGCCCGCCGGTATTGCCAACCCGAAGGACTTCCGCAACGAGGTGGTGAAGTTCGCGCTACGTGCACGGGCCAACAATAACGGCAAGAACCCGGCCTGGAACGGCTATGAGAAGATCCGCGAAGTCATCGAAAAGCGGATGTTCAGTCAGGTGGAAGATCTGCTGCCGATCATCAGCTTTGGCACTAAGAAAGATAGCAAGACTGACAAGCAGCATGCCGAGTTCGTCGAGCGCATGACGACACGCGGCTATACCGAGCGCCAGGTGCGCCGACTTGTGGAGTGGTACATGCGCGTCAACAAGGCAGGATGACGAAGGACTAGGGCGGCAATGCCACAGCTTATCGACCGACGCCCGAACCCGCGGGAAAAGAGTCTTGGCAATCGCCAAAGGTTTCTGCGCCGGTCACGTGAAGAGATCAAACGCGCCGTTGACCAAGCCGTCAATGAGCGTAAGATTTCCGATGCCGGCAATGGCGGTAGCATCTCCATACCGAAACGCGGCATCAAGGAGCCGCGGTTCCGATTGTCACCGCAACATGGCGACCGGCAGAGGGTCGCCCCGGGCAACAAGGAATTTGTCACAGGCGACAAGATCAAGAAACCGCAAACCGGATCCGGTGGCTCTGGCAAGGAGGCCTCTGACAGCGGCGAGGCGGAGGATGATTTTGTTTTTTCACTGAGTCGAAGTGAATTTCTCGACATCCTGTTCGATGATCTTGAATTGCCCGACTTGATCAAATCCTCGCTCATGGACACCGCTGTGAGCGAGCCGCGCCGGGCCGGTTATTCAAGCGACGGAACGACGCCCAATCTCAATGTTCTGCGCACGATGCGCAACAGTATCGGCAGGCGTATTGCCCTCAACAGAGGTGGCTCGTCGAAACTGCGTGAACTCGAAGCCGAAGCGGAAGAGCTGGCGGAAAACTGTGATCTGGATATCTCGCAGCGAACGCGGCTGGCGCATATCTATACAGAGATCGAAGAGCTGAGGCGTCGCGCCAAGCGAATTCCGTTTATCGATCCGATTGACATCCGCTACAATCGTTTTGAGAAACAGCCGGTGCCGATGACCAAGGCCGTGATGTTCTGTTTGATGGACGTCTCCGGCTCTATGGGGGAACACGAAAAAGACCTCGCGAAACGATTCTTCGTGCTCCTGCACTTGTTCTTGCAAAGGCAGTATGAGCGCGTCGACATCGTCTTTATCCGCCATACCCATGTGGCCCAGGAGGTCACTGAGGAGGAGTTCTTTTACAGCCGCGAGTCCGGTGGGACGGTCGTGAGCACGGCACTCGACACGATGCTTGACATCCTTGGTGAGCGCTATGTCGTATCCGACTGGAATGCATATGTCGCACAGGCATCGGACGGCGATAATTTCTCCAGCGATACCGCGCGTTGCGTCGAACTTCTCGATGAAAAAATACTGCCAATCTGCCAGTTCTACGCTTATATCGAGGTTTTGACGGAACAGGAAAAGAGCCGGTTTTCCGAGCCTGGGTCCGGCAAGGAATTGTGGCGCGGTTATCATGGGCTGGCGGACAAGTGGGCGAATTTTTCCGCAAAGCATGTTGTGTCGCGCGGTGATATCTATCCAGTGTTCCGTGAATTGTTTGCCAAGCGAAAACAGGAGGGGCGGTTGTGACCAAACAACGGCTCAAGCGAGGCAAGAAGGCATCCGGCAACAATCGCTCTAAACTGTTGTTCGAGTCAGCCGACTGGGATTTCGAAACGATACAGCGAACCTACGAGGCGATCGAGGACATTGCACTCAATGACCTTGGTCTCAGTGTCTACCCAAATCAGATAGAGATTATCTCATCGGAACAGATGCTCGATGCCTACTGCTCAGTCGGCATGCCAGTGATGTATAACCACTGGTCCTTCGGCAAACGGTTTGTTGCTGAAGAGGTGATGTACCGCAAAGGCTATCGTGGTCTTGCCTATGAAATTGTCATCAACTCCGACCCGTGCATCAGCTACTGCATGGAAGAGAACACCATGGCGATGCAGACCTTGGTGGTGGCCCATGCAGCGTTTGGCCACAATCACTTCTTTAAGAACAACTATCTGTTCCAGCAGTGGACCAACGCTGAGGCGATTCTCGATTATTTCGAGTTCGCCAAGCGGTATATCGCCGAATGTGAAGAGCGCCACGGTCCGCGGGCCGTCGAAGATACGCTGGATGCAGCGCATGCGGTGATGGACCAAAGCGTCTTCCGCTATCGCCGGCCTTCCAAGTTAAAGGTCGGTGAGATCGAAAGGCGCCAGAAGGAACGGCGGCGTCATCAGGAAGAGAACTATCGCGACATCTGGCGCACCGTACCGAGACAGGACAAGGATGAAGCAGATGATGACGAAAGCCAGAAGGAACTGGCAGAACGTAAGGCAGAGCTGAACCTTCCAGAGGAAAACCTGCTGTATTTCATCCAAAAACACAGCCCTGTGCTGGAGCCGTGGCAACGCGAGATCATTCGAATCGTTCGCAGCGTCTCGCAATATTTCTATCCGCAAAAGCAGACCAAACTGATGAATGAAGGCTGCGCCACCTTCGTTCACTATTACATCGTTAACCGGATGTATGATCTTGGGTTGATTTCCGAGGGCACATTGCTGGAGATCCTGCATAGCCATTGCAATGTAGTCTTTCAGCCGGAATTCGATGACCCTCGCTATAGCGGGATCAATCCCTATGCGCTTGGCTTTGCAATGATGCAGGATATCAAGCGGATTTGCGACGAGCCCGAACCGGAGGACCTTGTCTGGTTTCCCGATATTGCCGGCAGTGGCGATTGGCGTGGCACTCTCAAATCGGTCTGGTCAAATTATCGCGATGAGTCGTTCATCAACCAATTCCTTAGCCCCCGGCTGATCCGCGAATTCAAGCTTTTCACCGTCTCGGACAAGGCGACGGCCCAACATCTGAGAGTGGATGCCATTCACGACGAGGACGGCTACCGAAGGATACGTGCCGATCTGGCGTCGAGCTATGACATCACCCTTGGCGAGCCGGATATCCAGGTTGCTGATGTCGACCTTCGGGGGAATCGCGAACTTGTCCTCCGGCAAACGGTCCGGGATGGGGTCGTCCTGGCTGAGCAGGATCGCGAGGAGGTGGTCAAGCACATCCACTATCTGTGGGGGTATGATGTGCGCCTTGAAGGGATATCAGGCGAAGACGGCGGCTCTGTCTTCGAAGTGGCAGTGGGTGAAGACGAGGACGCCTAACCCAACCATTCACGGATTGCCGCAGCGATTTCTGCTGCAGAGTCCTCCTGGATAAAGTGGACGCCGTTCACGGTAACTTCGGTCTGGTTGGGCCATGTGCGGCAGAAGTTGCGCACGTGGCCCGTGGTGATGGCGCCGGGATCGGCGTTGATGAAGAGCTTCGGGACGTTCGATCGAGAAAGCCATTCGCCGTAGTCTTCGACAATGGCGGTGACGTCGGCCGGATCGCCGTCGATCGGGATCTGGCGGGGCCAGGTGAGTGTGGGGCGACGGTCTTCGCCGGGGGTCAAGAATGGGCGGCGGTATTCGTTCATTTCGTCATCGCTCAGCTGGCGCATGATCGAGCCGGGCAGGATCTTTTCAATGAAGATATTCTTCTCCAGTACCATTTCTTCTCCGGCCGGCGAGCGCATGCCTTCGAAGATCGGCCGTGCGGCCTGCGAGAACGTGTCCCAGCTATAGGGATGCACTATGCCCTCCATGTAGGCAATGCCGGCGATGCGGTCGGGATGGCGGCGGGCCCAATGGAACCCGAGGGCCGAACCCCAGTTGTGGATGACTAGGGTAATGGGGCTGCTCGGGATCAGGTGGTCGATCAGGTCGTCGAGATATCTGCCGTGCTCGGCGAAGGTATAGCGGTCGGGGCCACTCTCCGGCAGCTTGTCGCTGTCGCCCATGCCGATGAGGTCAGGGGCGATGCAACGGCCAAGGTCAGACAGTGCCGTCATGATGTCACGCCACAAGAAGGATGAGGTCGGGTTGCCGTGCAGGAACAGGATCGATGCGCCTGAGCCCATTTCGACGTAGGCCATTCGGGCGCCCTTGATGTCGGCGAATTGTTTGCGGTCTTTCCAGTTCATGGCCCGGCTCCCAAAATCTTGTTCACCCATTTTGCGGGATCACCTATGCGGCGGCCACCGGCAAAATATTCATCGATGATCAATTTCATGCGATCACGGTCAAAGGACTGGCCGTGGCCAGGATGAACCACCGACACCGGCAACTCACGAAGGCGTTTGAGCGAGACGCAATAGACTTCTGGATCGGAATGGTAGACGGTATCAAACAGATCGGCATCGTATACCACGTCTCCGGAAAGCAAGATGCCGGTCCTGTCCTCAAACAACGCGATCGAACCGGGCGAATGTCCTGGCAGGTGAAATACCTTGAACAGACGGTCGCCGAGGTCGATCACATCACCCTCGTCCAGATGCCCGGTCAGCGGTGCCGGTTGGATCTGGAAATCCTCGATTCGGAAACTCTCGTAAGGCAGAGCGGTTACCGTCTCTGCGCGCAACCAGGAATCGCTTGCAGCGGTTGCCTGCCGGGTTGGATTGGTATGAACATGGGCCTCCAGCGGATGGCCTAGACGTACATCGAACTCATGAGCGCCGCCGATATGGTCGAAGTGACAATGGCTCGAGACCGCAGTCACCGGCCGTTCAGCAAGCAGGCTGACTTCGGCTTTGAGCGGGCGCAACCCCATGCCGCTGTCGACCAGCAGGTCGCGATCGCGGCCGCGTATGTGCCAGATATTGCACCTTAGCCAGTCGCCAACATAGCGCTCATGGATATGCGAAATGCCATCGGACAGGTGTCGAACTTGGTACCAGTCTTTCGGGATTTCCGCTTTGGCGGACATGGGGTCAGTCGGCAAGGTCGAGATCGAACAGGCGGCCGAATTGCGGCATGTGGTCGTCGATGCCGGCCAGACGCAGGGCGTGCCAGGCCATGGCATGGTTGGACGATGTGACCGGCAAACCGACTTCGGCCTCGATGTCGGGAGCCTGGTTGGCCAGGCGGACAGATGTGCAGGAGACAAAAACCGCATCGACTTGGCGTTCGGCCACCAGACGTTGGATGCCTGATTTGATCGATTGGGCAGAAATGGCAGCGACGACACCGTCATCTTCTTCATTGAACGAACCGAAAACCGGCACCTCGAAGCCGCGGGCGCGCACATAGTCAGCGACGATGCGGTTGACGTCGGCACGGTAGGGCGTAAGGACGCCAATTCGCCGGGCTCCAAAGACGCGGAAGGCGGCGAAGGCGGCAGTGATCGGCGTGGTGCATGCAACGTCGGGCCTGGCGGCGCGTATGTTTTCAAAGACTTTGTCCTCGCCAATCGCCATGGATGCCGAGGTGCAGCCATAGGCGACAACGTCAAGCTTGGCGCCGGGCAGAATAATGTCCGTACAGTAGGTGATACGCGGTTCCATGGCGCGCAGTGTTTCAGGCGTAATCAGCGGGTCATTCTGGATACGGCTTTGATAGACGGCAACGCCGGGGAAGGCGGCCATGATCGAGCGCCATTCGTGCTCGATTGTGTAGTCGGTGCCTAGAACGATGACACCGATGGCTGCGCGCTCGGCAATGCCGCCATCGGTTTCAAACGGTAGATGCTCGATTAAGAGCATGTCATCTGCAGTATCGGCGCGGGCGACATCGGCCATGGCGGCTCTCCGATCGGGTGTGTTCAACTTCGGGAGCATAACACTAAGCCAGGGCCGGAGAAAATGGTGTGCCGATGCCGGAACGCTAGATGGTTCCGGCATCGGTCCGACGGTTGGTTAGAAGCCCCGTGGGCCGCGGTCGAGATGCTCATAGATGTAGAGATCGATGAACGTTGGATTGTTGCCTGCTGGTGTGGCCAGTATCTGGTTGCTGAGCCGTTTGGCCCGGCGCCAGTCGATCGCGTTTGACCGGCTGTCAGGTGTCAGCCCAACATCGCGCAAAAGATGCTCATTGTAAGGATCAAGCAGATGGCCAGACGGAGCAGTCCAAAGTTCTTTGAGCCAACTGGCAATCCGGCTTGACCAGCCACCGACGATATTGTTGCCAGCAGCGTTCTTCACCGTGTCATGGGTGATGTAGGCCATGAGAAATCCTCCTCTTCAGAGTTGATGAGTGAGATATGTATTCGATATAGACATTTTTCAAACAAATAATTATTATATATGAAATCAAAAAAATTTATGTTTAGAGGTGATATGGAACCGAATCTTGAGAGTGACCTACTGCGAACATTTGTTGCCATTGCTGAGGCTGGTAGCTTTACCAATGCAGCAGATGACGTAAAACGAACGCAGTCAGCGGTCAGCATGCAGATGAAACGGCTTGAAGACATCGTCGGTGAAACCCTGTTCGTCCGCCAGGCGCGCGGGGTTAGCCTGACCCAACCAGGTAAGAAGCTGTTGACGGACTCCCGGCGCATAATTGCGCTGCTCGATCAAACTCAAGCGGTGCTGCGCGGTGAGCAGCTCAATGGCCATATCAAGGTTGGCATTCCCGCTGAATATGGTTTGACAGTGCTGCCAAACGTGTTGGGTAAGTTCGCGACCAGCAACCCCGGTGTCGAAATTACGGTACGGTGCGGGGCTTCTGACGATCACAGTGCCGCGCTCTATTCCGGCGAGCTCGATATGGCGGTGCTATTTGAGGAATCGGTGCGCCCTGACAGTGAAGTTCTGACGAGTGATCCCACGGTATGGGTGACATCAAGCGTCTATTGCACCCACGAACTCGAACCGGTGCCGGTGGCGATCTACGAGCGCGGCTGCTGGTGCCGCGATTGGGCGCTTAAGTCGCTTGATCAACAAGGCCAAGATTACCGTATTGCCTTTACCAGCGACAACGCCGACGCGCTGCAGGCGGCGGTGACTTCGGGGCTGGCGATCGCGCCGATGTCACGAAGCAACATCCCGCAAGGCTGCCGTGAACTGACCCGCGAGGACGGGTTTTGGAACTATCTCATCTCCAATGTCGTATTGCGCTACCGGGCTGGACTGGCAAGTGACGTGGCCGATGGCATGGCGGCCGCGATCCGAGAAGCGTTTGCGGGCAACTGACGGCAGGCCCTGCGGTCTTAACGCCTCTTGCACTGGACTTTCGGCAGGTGCACATAACGGCTATATAGCCGCTAGGATTTCAGGAGGCGAGCGATGGCCTATTCGGCCGTACAGAACAGACGAGATTCGATCGGCGTCATGGTCGGCAATGTACAGGTCGGCGGTGGTGCGCCGGTCGTGGTGCAGTCGATGACCAATACCGATACTGCCGATGTGGACGACACTGTCAGACAGGTGAGTGATCTGGCCAGGGCCGGTTCGGAACTTGTGCGTATCACGGTCGATAAGGACGAGGCGGCCGCCGGCGTGCCGCATATCCGCGACAAGCTAGATGCAATGGGCTGCGATGTGCCGCTGGTCGGCGACTTTCACTATATCGGGCATACGCTTTTGAGGGATCATCCGGCCTGCGCCGAGGCGCTGGCTAAGTACCGCATCAATCCGGGCAATGTGGGTTTCCGCGAAAAGCAGGATCGTAACTTTGCAATGATGATCGAAAAGGCGGCGGAATTCGGCAAGCCGGTACGGATCGGCGTTAACTGGGGCTCGCTGGATCAAGCGTTGCTGACCCGTTTGATGGATGAAAATGCTATGCTGTCCGAACCGCTCGATGCAAGGCTGGTGATGCATGAAGCGATGGTGCGGTCCGGCATCGGGTCGGCACAAAGGGCCGAACAGCTCGGTCTTGGCCCCGACAAGATAATTATCTCGGCAAAGGTCTCCGAAGTGCAGGATCTGATTGCCTGTTACCGAATGATTGCCGAGCGATGTAACTATGCGTTGCATTTGGGATTGACCGAGGCCGGTATGGGCTCAAAGGGCATCGTTGCTTCGACTGCCGGTTTGGCGGTGCTGCTGCAGGAAGGGATCGGCGACACGATCCGAATTTCGCTGACACCGGAGCCCGGTGGCGACCGGACGCGTGAGGTGCTCGTGGCGCAAGAGATCCTGCAGACCATGGGTTTGCGCTCGTTTGCACCGATGGTGATTGCCTGTCCGGGCTGCGGGCGGACGACGTCGACGGTGTTCCAGGA
The DNA here is from genome assembly GCA_016522385.1 of Pseudomonadota bacterium. Classification (GTDB taxonomy): domain Bacteria; phylum Pseudomonadota; class Alphaproteobacteria; order Rhizobiales; family Aestuariivirgaceae; genus JABDJG01. The sequence goes on along the minus strand of JAEKFU010000179.1, from coordinate 1,531 downwards.
GCTGGGTCAGGACATTCAGGGCTATATCCGCGAACGCCTACCGGACTGGCGCGAACAGTATCCCGGGTTCGAAACCCTACAACTGGCTGTTATGGGATGTATCGTCAATGGGCCCGGCGAATCCAAGCATGCCGATATTGGCATCTCGCTGCCCGGCACCGGCGAATTGCCGGCGGCGCCGGTGTTCATCGACGGCAAGAAGGTCAAGACATTGCGCGGTAACGACATAGCTGATCAGTTCAAGTCGATCGTCGAAAACTACGTCCAAAACCGCTGGGGTCATGGGGCCTCAGACGCGGCCGAGTAATCCAGGCCTTGCAGCATCACAAGCGGGCCGGATAGTCTGCTTAGACAACTTGATCCGTCTGGGCGGTGCCATGCAGTATTTCAGCTATCTCTCAAAAGAGCAGGTTGCACAGGTCCACGACGCATCGCTGGAAATCCTCCATGAGACCGGCCTGTTGGTGCGCAACGAAAAGGCCCGGCGGCGTTTCGAGAAACATGGCTGCAAGGTCGACCATGCGTGCGAGATCGTAAGATTGCCGGCAACGATAGTGGAGGAATTTCGCGCCATGGTGCCGGCGACGATAACGCTGCGCGGGCGCGATCCTGGATTCGATGTCACGTTTCCCCGCGACTTGCCGGTGATCGCGACCGCCAGTTCGGCGCCCGATATCGTCGATCCGGGCACGGGAATGGCCAGGCGGGCGCGCTCGGAAGATATTGCCTGTATCGGTCAGCTGGTCAATGAACTGGACGGGTTCGATCTGTTTTCGATTTCCACGCTGGCAGATGATGCGCCAAATGACCAATTCTCGCTATCGCGGTTCTATCCGGCGCTGAAGAATTGCGTCAAACCATGCCGGACCTCAGTGATTGACCTGCGCGAGGCCGAACAGGTGCTCAAACTCGGTGAGCTGATCGCTGGGTCCAAGGAAGCGTTCTGGGCACGACCGTTCATCAATTTCGGTTACTGCTCGATCGTCTCGCCGCTGACAATGGACTACGACTCGACAGAGATGCTGATGTTCTTTGCCGAACAAGGTGTGACGGCCTATGGCACGATCGCGCCAATGGGCGGCCTCAGCACACCGCTTTCGCTGGCCGGCATGCTGACACTGATGAATGCAGAGTGGTTGGCGGCAGCGACACTGGCACAAATGTCGAAACCGGGCACAGCGCAGATCTACAATTTCCTTCCGGTCTTTGCCGATATGCGCGACGGTGCCTATGCGCCGGGTGCCATTGAAATCGGCATGATGAACAGCGCAGTGTGCCAGATGGCGCGATTCTACAACGTGCCGTCGGGCGGTTATCTCGGGCTGACAAATGCGAAGATATCGGATGCGCAGGCCGGGTTCGAAAAGGGCATGTCACCGCTCTTGGGCGCGTTGTCGGGCGTCGATTTCATCGTTATGGGCGGTCTGCTCGATGCGCTTATGTCATTTGACTTCGGCCAGCTGGTGATCGACAACGAAATTGCCCAAATGATCAAGCGGGTGCGATCAGGATTTGATTTCGGCACAGAGAC
>JAEKFU010000051.1 GCA_016522385.1 Pseudomonadota bacterium | reverse complement strand
GCGGCATGGCTGCATCAGGCTTGCGCCCATTGTGCAATATTCCCCACTGCTGCCTCCCGTAGGAGTCTGGGCCGTGTCTCAGTCCCAGTGTGGCTGATCATCCTCTCAGACCAGCTATAGATCGTAGTCTTGGTAGGCCATTACCCCACCAACAAACTAATCTAACGCGGGCTCATCCAACTCCGATAAATCTTTCTCCCGGAGGACGTATACGGTATTAGCACAAGTTTCCCTGCGTTATTCCGTAGAGCTGGGTAAATTCCCACGCGTTACTCACCCGTCTGCCACTTTCCACAGGAGCAAGCTCCTGCTTCACGTTCGACTTGCATGTGTTAGGCCTGCCGCCAGCGTTCGTTCTGAGCCAGGATCAAACTCTCAAGTTTGAAACACTTGGCTAGACCGATGATCTGGACCACCGGTCATTTGTCGCTGCGCAATTGACGAGTTACCATGTGTGTTCGCTCCATCCCTTGAGATGAGAGCGATCAACGCTTGGCTTCTCAAAACGCATTCGACTAGCGTTCCTTTGTGTCTGAGATCTCTCCCAGACCGCAAGGACACTGCCGCCTGCGTTTCTCTTTCTTTCATCAACAATGTCAAAAAGCCGGGAAATCCTCTTTAGAGATTTCCTTCCTGCCGCAGCCGAAGAAAGATGCCGCACCTACTTTGCGTAGTGGCGCCGGCAATCTTCAAGGGATTGCATCAGGAGACGCGAAAAGGCACACACCGGCGAGCGGCGTGAGCGCTTCAGTGACGCGGGTTATATGGTCGAGCCTGGTCACCTGTCAAGCGGTCCTCTGCATATTTTTGCCGTTTCGAGAGATTAATTTCAATCACACCGGCCGATGGCGCTAACATGGTATCAAATCGGCAGCAATCGGCAACGGTTTCCGGACATTTTTGCACTATCGGATCATCACAAAATTGCAATCCACGCATCTTTCGTCTAAAAACCCTTATTGAACGATCATTCAACAAGGGTTCGCAACCATGTCGCACCGCGATCCGCGCTTCGATATCCTGTTCGACGAGGTTGCGATAGGTCCGGTCAATGCACCGAACAGGTTCTATCAAACGCCCCACGCTACCGGTATGGGCTACACTAAACCCCGCGCCTCTGCTGCGCTGCGCGCTTTGAAAGCTGAGGGCGGCTGGGGCGTCGTGTGCACGGAATACTGTTCCATCCATCCAAGCTCGGATGACTCGCCATACGCGTTTTTGTCAATGTGGGACAACGACGACGAAAAGGCGCTCACCCTCACCGTTGAAGGCATCCACGCCCACGGCAGCCTCGCTGGCATCGAGCTTTGGCATGGGGGCTCGCATTCCTGCAACCGTCTCACACGCGAACCGATGCTGGCGCCAAGCGACCGCTCGGCCATATTCATCCAGCCCGGCCAGGTCCGCGCCATGGACAAGACTGACATTGCCGACTTCCGCGATTGGCAGCGCCAGGCCGCCCTTCGGGCCAAGCGGGCGGGCTTCGACATTATATATGTCTATGCCGGCCATGATTACCTGCCATTTCAATTTCTTTCCCCACTAACCAACCAACGCGCAGACGAATATGGTGGCTCCCTTGTCAACCGAGTCCGCCTGCTGCGCGAAATGATCGAAGACACCAAGGAAGCCGTCGGCGACACCTGTGCGGTCGCTGTCCGGCTCGCCGTCGACGAGCTGCAGGGTGCAAACGGTATTGTCCATGATGGCGACGGTCGCGCCGTCATCGAGATGCTGGCCGAACTGCCTGATCTATGGGACGTCAATGTCGCCGGCGATCTCGGGAATGATTCAAAGAGCTCCCGGTTTTCGGCAGAGGGATTTCAGGAAGATTACATCGCATTCGTCAAGAAGGTGACCACAAGACCCGTTGTCAGCGTCGGCCGCTTTACCTCACCCGATAGGATGGTCAGCCAGATCAAGCGTGGTGTGCAGGACTTCATCGGTGCCGCGCGGCCCTCGATTTCCGACCCGTTTCTGCCGCGCAAGATCGCCGAAGGCCGTGAAGATGAGATTCGCGAATGCATCGGTTGCAATATCTGCCGCTCGTCCAACAACGAGGGCGTGCCGTTGCGGTGTACGCAGAACCCGACCATGGGAGAGGAATGGCGCCGCGGCTGGCACCCGGAATTCATCCCCTCCAAAGGCAGCGATGCCCGTGTCCTTGTCGTTGGCGCCGGTCCCGCCGGCCTCGAGGCGGCCCTGACGCTTGGCCGACGCGGCTATAATGTCACGCTTGCCGAAGCGAGCCGTGATCTCGGCGGCAGATTGATTAATGAGTCCGGATTGCCCGGCCTCAACAATTGGATGCGTGTCGCGGATCACCGCGTGCATATGATCGGCAAACACAACAACATCGAGATCTACCGCGAAAGCAATCTGACAGCCGCCGATGTGCTCGAATTCGGCGCGGAACATGTCTTTCTCGCCACCGGCAGCAGCTGGCGCCGCGACGCTATCGGTCATATGACCGAGGCGGCCGCCACAATCGAAACCCACGACAGGGTATTCACGCCGAACGACATTTTTGCCGGCAAGGCCGTCGCCGGTCCGGTGACGATTTATGACGACGAACACTATTTCATGGGCGGGGCTCTTGCTGAGCGCTTTGCAAAAATTGGCCATCTCGTGACCATCATGACGCCGCACACCATTGTCTCTGCCTGGACCGAGATGACTAACGAGCAGTTCTTCATCCAGAAACAACTGATGGAACTGGACGTCCAGCTGGTCTTTGGCAAGAAACTGAAAAGCATTTCGGAAACGCAAATCACGTCCGAATGCATATACACCAGCCGTCAGTCCATGCACGATTACGTCAGCATCGTACTCGTCACCGGGCGCATAGCAGAGCGCAGTCTCTATGATGACCTTATGAAAATCTCTGCAGACTGGCCACAAGCCGGCATCCGCTCGGTGCGTTGCATCGGCGATTGCCTGGTACCATCATCGATTGCCGATGCCGTGCACAACGCCCACCGAGCCGCCCGTGAACTCGATGCACCTAAGAGC
>JAEKFU010000101.1 GCA_016522385.1 Pseudomonadota bacterium | reverse complement strand
GATCAACGGGCAAGTCGTTTCAGGCTCGGGTCGTGGCACTTCAGTTCATCGCCACGACGGGGTTTCTTGGAAGGTTATTCACGAACATCTTAGCAGGGGACATTTCAGAACCTAGGTCTGGAGGCTGTGAGACACTGGCTCTGCAAATCGGCTTGTCTCGAACGTCAGAAGTCTGGAGTACAACAGACTGATGGGAGGCGCGGCCAGAGGGTCCAGGGAGCCGTCGACACAGCACGTTCGGTGATCATCGATGCAACGCATCCTCACCGAGCATGTTCCACCGCCCAGCGGCATGAACCGGCAGAAAAGCACGAGGTGTCGCTGTGAAGTTCACCTCATGACCTATTATTCTTGATCGAAAGATTGGAGCGGGCGACGGGGATCGAACCCGCGACCCCGAGCTTGGGAAGCTCGTGCTCTACCGACTGAGCTACACCCGCTTGCTGCTCAGGACGTTACAGAATCCGCAACAACGCGTCCAGAGCATCAAATTCTGACGCACTTCTAAACTTGTCGTGACCGGCGAATTTGTCACTTTTAGCCTCAGGACAAACCCGCTAGTGTCCGCGCCATGAATCAGCAGCCTCGCGACATTCGGGCGGAGTTTCAACTCCTCGACCCGCGCAAATTTACGGATCCGGATCTAACAGCCAAAGGCGAGACGCGTGCGCATGTGGCGCTCGACAAGCTTGAAACGCTGTGGATCAATACCGGTACGCTGTGCAACATCACCTGTGCACATTGTTATATCGAGTCTTCACCGACCAACGATCGGCTGGTGTATTTTTCGCTAACCGATGCGGTAGCCCTTTTTGATGAGATCGCCGATCTGCGGCTTGATACACGGGAAATCGGCTTCACCGGCGGCGAGCCGTTCATGAACCCGGACATCATCGCCATGCTGGACGAAGCGCTCGGCTGCGGTTTCGAGGTGTTGGTGCTGACCAATGCAATGCAACCGATGCTGCGTCAGCGGATCAAGGTCGCCTTGCTCGATCTCAAATCCCGGTTCGGCGAACGGCTTAAACTGCGGGTGAGCGTCGATCATTACACCAAGGTATTGCACGAAGTGGAACGGGGACCAGGCAGTTGGCAAAAAACTGTCGAAGGTCTCAACTGGCTGTCGGAAAACGGCTTCAGGACAGCGATTGCCGGGCGTACCTGCTGGGGCGAACCGGAGCATTCGGAACGGGCTGGATATGCCCGGCTAATCGAGGCAAACGGCTGGACGATCGATCCACAGGATCCGATGCAGCTGGTGCTGTTTCCAGAAATGAACGAGCGTGTCGACGTGCCAGAAATCACAACAGCCTGCTGGAATATTCTCGGCAAGCAGCCGAGCGATGTCATGTGCGCATCGAGCCGTATGGCGGTAAGGCGCAAAGGCGCTGACAAACCGGCCATTGTGCCGTGCACGTTGCTGCCCTATGACGAGGCTTTCGAAATGGGACCAAGTCTGGCCGATATGCTGAAGTCCGATGGCGGCAATTTCAAGGACGGCGCGGTTAAGCTGAACCATCCACACTGTGCGAAATTCTGTGTGCTCGGCGGCGGATCTTGCTCACGGGCGGAATAGCCCTGATCACAGGCGTCGATTATTGGTCACCCGGTAAACGGTTTGAAGTGTTTTGACAGCTTTAGGCCCTGGCGTTGGTAATGGGAGCCGATACCCTGGCCGTACACTTGTTCGGGTAGTTCGGTGAGGGGTTCGTAGATCAGGCGGCCGATGATCTGGCCGTGCTCGAGAATGAACGGAACTTCGTGTGATCGAACTTCGAGCACGGCGCGGGCGCCGTCACCACCGCCGGCACTATGGCCGAAGCCGGGATCAAAGAAGCCAGCATAGTGTACCCGGAATTCACCGACCAATGGGTTGAATGGCACCATTTCGGCAGCATGGGTCGGCGGCACACGCACCGCCTCACGCGAGGCAAGGATGTAGAACTGGTCTGGATCAAGTACCAGAGGCCCGCGCTGCCAGATCGGTTCCCAGTAATCAAGCACGTCCAGCATGGCTTTCTTGTCGACATCGATCAGGCCGGAGTGTCGTTTGGCGCGAAAGCAGACCGGCTGGTCCTGTGCGACTCCGGCGAGATCCACCGTCAGGGCCAACCCGTTGTCGATATTAGCTTCACCTTCCGAAATTAGGCTTTCGGCCTGGTGCAACCTTGCGATGACATCATCGGACTGGATTGCCGGCCCGGCCCGGAAGCGGATCTGCGAAAGGCGCGAGCCGGTGCGCGCAAGTATTGAAAATGTGCGCGGCGAAATCTCGACATAGAGCGGGCCCCTATAGCCATCGGGGACCGTGTCAAAGGCCTGCGCGTAATCGGCAATGACCCGGGTGAAGATATCCAGTCGGCCGGTTGAGCTTTTCGGATTGGCAGCGGCCGAAACATCGGCCGGCAATTTGAGGCTTTCCAATAGAGGAACAATGTAGACGCAGCCGGTCTCCAGCACCGCACCGTCGCGAAGCGAAATCCGGTGCAGCGATAAGGACTGCAAGCGGTCTTCGACCGTCTGGTCGGGGCCAGGCAAGAAGGATGCGCGCACTCGATAGGCAAATTCGCCAAGCCTGAGATCAAGGCTCGCGGGCTGTATCTGGTCGGCGTCGAGCGCGACTGGGGTGGTGATCACACCGTCTTCGGTATAGTGATGGATCACGTGAGCCGGAACGATACCGTGTTCGTTGTGCGGATTTCCTGTGCGTGCTGCTTCGGCCAGCATGGCCAATCCTTTAGTGCAAACAGAATCTATGGTAGCTAGTCGCATTGTCGCCTAGCATTGATGTCATGCGTATGGCAATCGTGCGACAGTGGAAAACCCGACAATCAGGCGCTATGTACGAGCTCATCACCCACAATATCCGTATTACCGTCGAGCCTACCTATTTGGACGAACAATCCAGACCCGAAGAGAATTATCATGTCTGGGCCTACACGATTGCTATCGAAAACCACGGCGAAGAAACGGTTACATTGAAAACCCGATACTGGAAGATCACCGATGCAACAGGCCGGGTACAGGAGGTGCGCGGCGCCGGCGTAGTGGGCGAGCAACCTACGCTCAATCCGGGCGAGCGGTTCCAATACACGTCCGGCGCACCGCTCGCGACACCGAGCGGTTTCATGGTCGGGGCCTATCAAATGCAGAACGATGATGGTGAAATGTTTGAAGTCGATATTCCAGCGTTCTCGCTCGACAGTCCGCATACGGCGGCGAAGTTGCACTGACTGGCATGGCTGGAAGACGTTTATCGAGCACTGACTTGCTGGCAAAGCTGATCAGCTTTGACACAACCAGCCGAAATTCCAACATACCGCTAATCGAGTTCGTCGAGTCGTACCTGGCCGATCTTGGTGTTAGCAGTATCAGGGTCGACTACGAATCTGACCACAAGACCAACCTATATGCGACGATCGGGCCCGATATCGACGGTGGGATCGTATTGTCAGGTCACACTGATGTGGTGCCGGTGGATGGCCAGGCCTGGAGCAGCGATCCGTTTGTTATGCGCGAGCATGACGGCCTGCTGTTTGGTCGCGGTGCGGCCGATATGAAGGGTTTTATTGCCGTGGCGCTGGCCATGGTGCCGGAGTTTCTTGCCGCTGATCTAAAACTGCCGATACACTTTTCGTTTTCCTGCGATGAGGAAGTCGGATGCACCGGCGTACGACCGCTGATAAATCACATCAAGGAACGGTTGCCTCTGCCTCGTGCGGTAATTGTCGGCGAGCCAAGCGAGATGCGGGTGGTCAATTCGCATAAAGGTTCGTGTTCCTTCACGACCGATGTCGTCGGACATGAGGCACATTCCAGCTGTACCGATCTTGGCGTGAACGCGATCATGTATGCAAGCCGCGTGATCGGTGAGCTGCAACGCATTGCCGACGAACTGAAGGAGCGCGGCGACCCTTCGGGCAAGTTCACGCCACCATACACTTCGCTCAGCATTTGCATGATCGACGGCGGCACGGCGACCAATATCATACCGCGGCAATGCAGCTTCAATTGGGATACCCGCGTGTTGCCGGATGTTGACCGATTTGAAGTACCCGATAGGCTGGACGCATTTTGCGACGGCTTGCGCGCCGAGATGGGCCAAATCTCCGACGAGGCCAGCATAAACACCAAATGCACGAATTGGGTTCCTGGGCTTCAGCCACAACCGGGTTGCCCGGCTGAAACTTTGGCCCTGCACTGCGCGGCTGCCAACGGCGTCGAGACCGTCGCTTACGGCACCGAGGCCGGTCTGTTTCAGGAAGCCGGGATACCGGCAATCATCTGCGGTCCGGGCTCGATCGAACAGGCGCACAAGCCCGATGAATTCGTTGCTGCCAGCGAGCTCGAGTCGTGCGAAACGTTCATGCGGCGTTTGTGTGAGCGCTGCTGCGAGGCGTGAAGCAGACAACGCGAGCCCGTCGCCTTGAATTGAATTCGACACCAGCCTGCTCCGCCGGTTGCTAGAGCGTTTCTTTCTCATGTGGAACCATTTGATGGTCCAAATC
>JAEKFU010000476.1 GCA_016522385.1 Pseudomonadota bacterium | reverse complement strand
GAGATACAGTCCGGACAGTGCGGTATTGGCCTTGGGGTTGATGGTGACCTCGGTCTCGACAACGAATTGGCCGTCCGGCACATTGGGGATCACCAGCTGATTGTCATTTTCCTCGTAATCTCCGGCTGCAAGCAATTTGCCGTTAAGCTTCACCTCAGTCAGCTGCAGCGACTCGCCGTCCAGCGCAAGCGGAACCTTGCCGCCGCTCCAGGCGGGATTGGGCAACATTTCGAGCCGCGACCGGACTAGGGTCGCTTCTGATTCCAGCCTAAAATGCAGCGCGACCTCATCGATCAAGTAGGGCGACGGCGCATAATCGCTAAGATTAATCTTTTGTGGAGTTTCGGTACCCATCTGGGGACTGTGGCTTGGCGTATGGTGATAGCCGGACTTGTCGCAGCCGCAACCAGTCAAGTCAATTGACATTGCCGCCGTTTGTTGTGCCACAGAGCTTGACTTTCTCATATGGAATCATTTGATGGTCCAAATCCGGCCATCGGACGTCGTTACCGAACGTGCCCGATGACCCACATCGCGCTGCGTTCCGTAACTAGCCGAGTGACCGGATTTGGAGCATCAAATGATTCCATATGAGAAAGTCACGCTCTAGAACCGATCGATCCGGTAGGGCGCCAGAGCGATGTTCGACGGTTTGCCGACCATGAGTTCACTGATCAGCCGGCCCGTGGTCGGTCCCCAAGTCAAGCCAAGATGGCCGTGCCCAAATGCGTACCACACGTTCGTTAGCTTCGCTGACGGGCCGATGTAAGGCAGCGAATCCGGTGTGCCGGGCCGGCGGCCCATCCATTTACTCACACTGTCATCAAGCGGCCGCAACCCCGGCAACACGCGGCGAAAGGTTTGCCACAGAATGGTTGCCCGGTTCCAATTAGGTGGTGCATCGACGCCGGCGAACTCATCGGTTCCGGCCAGCCGTAGGCCGACATCCATCGGCGTCATCGCGCCATGGCATGCAGCCCAGGTGAGCGTCCGGTTGATCTGGACGCCCGGGTTTGGGATTGTCAGGTGATAGCCGCGCTCGGCTTCCAGCATCACCTTGCTGCCCAGCTGCCTGGCGATGAGATCAGAATAGGCGCCGGCCGCAACGACGAGGTTTTCGATACCCAACTCGCCCGCCTCACGCAGCACCAGTTTCACGGCTCGGTTGCCATCATGATGGGCCGACACAACATCGTCCCGCACCAGCGTGCCGCCATTGCGCACTAGCGTTTCGGTCATGCGGGCAACGAAAGTCGCCGGATTGGTGAGGTGATACCAAACGTCATACCAAGTGCCGCAGGCGAAATCTGGGGCAATTTCTGGTTCGAGCTCACGCAATTCGGCGGCGGCTATCTTGCGCTGGTCAATACCGAATTCCCTGCGAATGCGGCGCTCGCCCTCCTCGGACGCAAATTGCTCTTCGGTATCAAACAGCCTTATCCCGTCGACCTTGTTCAAAAGGTTCGCCGTACCGGTCATCTGCATGATGATGTCGAAATCCGACAAGACCCGCAGGCTGAGCGCCGCCTTGCCCTCGATGATCGACCGGGCAACACTCGGCATGGTATTGCGCGCCGCCTTCAGCATCCACGGCAGCGCTTTCGGCAGATGCCGCCAACGGATCGACAGTGGCCCGAGCGGATCGAGGAGCCATCCCGGCAGCTTTCTCAGTACTCCTGAATGAAAGTCCGGCAGGACGCTGGATGGCACAACGCCGCCGGCATTGCCAAACGAGCATCCCTCGCCCGGCGGCACGCGGTCGATCACCGTCACATCAAAGCCTTCCGCCTGCAAATGCACGGCACATGAGATACCTATGCAGCCGGCTCCGATGATGGTTGCCTGGGGCTTGGAAGCCTTCATCGGTCCAATGGCTTGGCAAAACGGCCGATGCAATAGTCCGTAAATGCCTGCATCAGCCGCGTCGGTCGCAATTGCGCCAGCGAGGCCAGCGCAATGCGTCCTGGTTCCACGGTCTCGCTGATCGGCCGCACTCCGAGCGGTTCACCGTCATAGGCCATATCACCGTGCGGGCGGGTAACAAGCAGGGAATAGCCTTGTCCCTTGCCGACCAGTCCGCGCACCAGCTCCATTGACGGCGAACTGAAGGCGATATGCGGATCGACCCCGGCTGTCTGCATAAGTCGCAAGAAGTAGGATCGGCTTGGCGCCACTTCGAGCAATATCATCGGTTCGTCTTTCAGATCTTTCAAGGAAATGCTGTCCTGCCGCATCAGTGGATGCGCGGCGTTGAGCAGCACATAAGGCTGGACCTGTGTCAAGCCGACTGCATCGATGTCATCGGGCAGGTCGATATTGTACAAGAGCGCCAGTTCGTAGCGTCCGCGCCGTAAACCGGTCAGCAGATCGTCCTGGGTTGCCTCATGTATGTGCACGCGGGCATCGGGATGGGATTTTGCAAACCCCTCGATAAGGCCGGGTAGGAACAGCGGTGCGATCGTTACGAAGCTGGCCAGTTGCAGGTCACCGGCGACATCTTCGCTGGTTGAGGCGGCGAGCACCTGCAGTTCGTCGGCATGCGAGAGAAGATTGCGCGCCTGGGCAAAAATCTGCGCGCCCGCCGGTGTTGTCGAGACACCGGCCGCATGATGGCGAATTAGCAGCTGGACTCCCAGCTGATCCTCAAGCTTGGCAATGGCCGCTGAGATGGACGGTTGCGAGACGTTTGCTTGCTGGGCGGCGCGAACCAGCGAACCCTCGCTTGCCGCCAGAACGAAATATTCCAGTTGGCGCAATGAGTATCTGATCATGGCGGCTCATCATGCGTCAGTACTTTTGCATAGTCAAAATCTATTCAGGTCAAAAAGACAAAGTATTTTATCTTGATCATGTTGGGTGGCATGGTTTGCCCAATCAACAGCACCAATCAGGAATCTGACATGCGATGCACTGAGATCACACC
>JAEKFU010000428.1 GCA_016522385.1 Pseudomonadota bacterium | reverse complement strand
GTGGTGTCCAATAACCTCCTTCACCTGCACGGTGTGACGCCCTCGAAACGGATTCAATTGAAACCCGGCCCAGGCATTACCGCTGTCCTGTTGGATCAAGCCGATGCGGCGTTTGTCGTCGGTGGCGGGCAAATGGGGGTGATACAGAAACTCGGTGCGATGCGCCAGAGCGAGGAATTGGGACCCGATACTCAACAGGTCCACATGCTGGAGCTGAAACTCCCAGCTACGGCCACGGAGTATCGGCCTGTGACCGTAAATTATCCCGGCTTTGCCGAAAACCTGGATACAGTTGCCATCCTTCCGACATTGGTCAGTTACGATTTCACCAAAAAGTACACGCCGTACTTTCGGCGTCGTTGTGGCGAATTGGCGAGAATTGGAGAGACAGTACGCGACAGATTAGAAGAATTGCGTGCTTCCGGTCATAAGCAATGGCGCGCAACGACCTGGGAGCTGGAAGCCGGAAAGTGGGAAAAAGATCCGTGCTTTTTTGGCACTGCCAAAAAAGAGATCGTCAGCGAAGCCCAAAAAATCCTGAATGATCTGGGATACAAATCTGGGAAAGTGGATGGCATCCTGGGACCAAGGACAAAAGGCGCCATAAGACGATTTCAGACGGATCAGGAATTGACACCCAGTGGCACGCTCAACGTTGACCTGTTAGAGATTTTGCGGGTTCAACGGAAAGTGTCGACCACTAGTGACCGCGGACTCTTGGTTGGTCCAGTTCCAGAGTTAGCGTCCAGCATGATTGAGGAGCGGAAGTAAGATTTCAACCAAGCGCTCTCTCCTAGCCAAAAGTTCTGCAATCGAGAGCAAAGTGGTCGTAACTAGCGTGGTCCCATGACGTGCATCAAATGCCAGTATTGGATACCTGCTGGATGCATCAGACACCTTATGGCCGGGGCTAGAGCGTTTCTTTCTCATTTGGAACCATTTGATGGCCCAAATCCGGTCACTCGGCTAGTTACGGAACGCAGCGCGATGTGGGTCATCAAATGGTTCCATATGAGAAAGAAACGCTCTAAGTCATTCTGAACGACACGAATGAGTCGCCGCGTTAGGGAATTCGAAAGCGTTCCTGTGGCAGATTTGCCTCCAAATTCATTGCAGCGGGATGTGGGGTGCAGCTATGATTTCTCGGTCGAACATTGACGAACTGATTGCCAAGGGTCGGGTTGAAGACAGCGATGTAATTGCTCTTCGACAAGCCATGTATGGCGACGATTACCGGATAAGCGCCGAAGAAGCAGAGGCACTTTTCGGCATCAATGATGCCTGCAACGACTATGACAGCAGCTGGCCACAGTTCTTTATCGAGTCGATCGTCGACTTTTCGGTCAATCAGAGTTACCCACGAGGTTACGTGTCCCAGGCTGACGCGGACTGGCTCATCGCGCGCACCTCAAGTTCAGGTATCGTGAAGAGCGCCACTGAGATTGAATTGCTGGTCAAACTTATGGAAGCCGCCCACCAGGTGCCTGAGAATCTCGAATTGTTTGCCATGCAGCAGGTCAAACAGACCGTGCTTTCCGGTGACGGCGTGACCCGATCCGGTGAAGAGCTCGTGCCAGGCAAAATCGGCCGAGCCGAGGTCGAACTGCTGCGCCGCATCCTGTACGCCTGCGGCGGTAGCGATAGCGCTGCAATCTCTCGGCGGGAAGCCGAAATGTTGTTTGATATCAACGATGCGGTCAGCGACGTTACCCATGACGCAAGCTGGCCTGACCTGTTCGTCAAGGCAGTCGCCAACTATCTGATGGCTGCCCGCGGCTTTCTGCCGCCGAGCCGCGAAGAAGCGCTGCGGCGGGAAGCCTGGCTCGACGACGACAATGTCGATATCGGGTCATTCTTCGGCAAGATCTTAGCCGGTGGTTTGCGAGGCGTATTGGCTGGCTACAAGGAAAACAGCGACGATTTGGCCTCAAGCAAGGCAGCCGAAATCGCAATTTCCGAGACCGTCACCGAAAGTGAGGCAGGTTGGCTGGCGGAGCGAATTGGCAGCGACGGCACCATTCACGACGCTGAAAAGGCACTATTGATGTTCATCAAGACGGAGTCGCCGAACATCCACCCCAGCCTCAAACCGTTGATCGACAAAGTCGCCTGAAGCCGTCGCAGTCGGCGCGCGGCATCGCTGACGCAGTGCATGGCGATGGACCTTCGCGTTGCGAACTGCCTTTTCGGGCACGCTTTGGGCGTTTCCTGTTGGCAGAAAGCCGGCGGTCGGAGTCGGAATTCCCGAAATCAGGCGAACAGCGGACGACTTGAAAGCAAGTTGCGGAAGGCAGTCTTGCATCGACCGGAGAATTTCGTGCCGGTAAGTGAAGCGGATCAGGCGTTGACGATTGCTGCGGTTATATAGCGTCTGAGCCAATCGAGCGCATCGCGGTCTAAGCCGTGTCCAGCCGCCCCCTCGCGACGATCACTCGAGATCCTAAGCTCAAGCCCCATACCTGAACGCGACGCCTGAACAGACAGGTCTTCGATCTCGTCAAGCTTGAAAGTCGTTTCATGTTCTTGCAGCAAAAAGGAACTGTCGCTGACAGTGAGCGCGTCGCGGGTCAGTCTTATTGTTCGTGGAGATTTGCCGGTCTGCCGGAACACAAGATATGCCGCGCAGATGAAGATGCCACCGAAAAGGCTCATTGGCCAAACTTCAGGTTGCAGAACGCCCACTGCGACAAATATGGCTGGGAACCCGAAAAACAGTGCGCGCAACCAAAGTGGAAATCGATTGGCAAGAATTGTTACTTTCAATTCCTCGCCATGAGGTGCGTCCGTAGTTTCAACTGACAGTCCATCGGGAATAGATTCGCTCGGATCATATCCGGCATCGATCTTGCCCGCATCACCAAGCATCTTCAGCGTCTGGTCGAAGTCGGACACGTCGCGCCCCATGATGCCGTCAGCGGTTTGTCTCAGTGCCGGCAGGGCGAGTTTCTGACCATAGCTCTCCCAGGCGCTTCTCGGCGGTCGGGTGCCAGTGCTGACGTGCAGCGGCAAGGTCTTGGATGGATCTGGATGTTTCAGCTCTATGATCTGATAGGTTGTTGAACTGTTCTTGTTACGGCGCGTATGCTCGCGCAGAAGTACACCCTCGAATTCCGAATAACGTGCGTACCATTCCGTTTCTGACAGCAGTTTGCGCTCGTGAACCGTTACACCAGCCGGTTCGAACTTCACTATGCGCCGCCTGAGCAGCATGCGAATACTGTTGGCCAGCAAAGCCAATCCAATAATCGGAAAGATTGCCGCGAACACGCCCATATATGCAGGCGCTTTCATGAAGGACGCAAAAATGGAAAGAGCAAAGATTGTCCACCCACCTGCGAAGACCAGCATGACGGTTGCAGCCAACCGGGAACCCGACAGATCAACCGTCTGGGGTAGCGTTTTGAGATCAACGTTCACCCGGCCAAGCCAAAGCGTCTCGTCTGCTAACGTCGAAAAGGCCATTAATTCCCTCCGAGAGTGTTTGGCAGCAAGATAGCCAGGTCGTTTGAACGAATGGTAAAGGAGGGTGTCTAACGTCAGCGCCTGCGGAAAAGATTGCTAGAGCGTGTCTTTCTCATATGGAATCAATTTGACCGTGTTCCTGCGTCTCCTGGCTAGGCATGCTTCGCGCCGTGGCCGGGTTCCCGCACGTTTGTCACTGCGTGGGGAGTTCAGAAACCGATCCACGGGGCTTTATGCCAAGCGCAGCCTGCAGCCGGGCAATCTCCTTGCTCGCTTTAGCAAGCCCCTTCTTTAGAGCGGCAACATCAGCTCGAGCCTCTGCGAGCTTAGGTATTATCTCGTCGAGCTGCTGCGTCTTCGTCTTTAGCTTCACTTGCATGGAGCCAAGCAGCTGAGCAGCGTCGCGCGCCACTGCGACCCGTTCTTCTTTGGCCGCTTCTGCTTTTTTGAGTGCGGCCTGCAATTGCTGATCGAGCTTTGTACGATCGGCAACAGATTTATGCGCGTCTTCGTTCATCCG
>JAEKFU010000392.1 GCA_016522385.1 Pseudomonadota bacterium | reverse complement strand
CCGCTCAGATGGATCGCCATCTCTTTGGCATTTTCAGGTATGCTGGTCATCCTGGGCATTGATATTGGTGTTCCCTGGCCGCGTAACTTTGGCGATTGGCTGGGCTTGGCATCCGGTGTCATGTGGGCCGTCGCGGCGGTTCGGCTCCACATGGACCGGAGCAATCATCCGCTCGAACTCAGTCTCGGCTTTTTTGTTTGGGGATTTCTGTTCTGTCTCGTATTTAGTTTGGTTCCCTTTTCGGACGCCCACATAGCGCCCGACTTCGCCGTAGTCGTAGAAACGCTGTACTGGCTGATGCCAGTATTGGCCATCGTCGTCGTGCCCGGAGCACTGGCCGCCATGTGGGGTGCCAGACTGATTGACCCGGGCATAGTCGGTATCCTGTTCATGACCGAGATCATCGTCGGCACGATCACCGTGGCGATATGGGCCGGAGAACCGTTCGGCATACGAGAAATTGTCGGAATTTTGCTGATCTCGGCAGCAGGCTTGCTCGAGAGTGTTTGGGATGTCATGAAGCGGCCGCGGTCGGTCCGGTCAGCGTAGACGCAACACTTTCGGATTACCATCAAGAGTGTCGCGGAAAATCCAATTGGGGCATTGGACCATCCGCGCCCCCTGCTAACTCTTGAAATAGACAAAGTGGGAGAGACTGCAGGGTCGAAAACGATCCGACCACACAGTCCCTCTCTTTGCAATAATTGGCGCTTGTAGTGGCTAGCAGAGTCTTGAGCTGCAGCAGTGGTTTGTGAAGCGTGTGCTCAAGTGCCTGTTAACCCTGGCCTTGCACCAAAAGGTTGTGATATCGGCTCAGGCTGCCATCGGCTGGTCAAATGCGTCAGTCCGGCGAATGCCCCGGACCGACTTCAGCTCCAGGCTGAGTTTTGCCAATGTCCGGCGCAGCCGCATGTTCTCCGACTGCAGATGGTTCAGCCGGTCAATTGTCACCGGCACCGCATCATTGTGCTCACGAAGCCAAAGTGCGTAGCCGACTTTCGAAACACCAACGTCGCGGATGGCTGTGTCGATCGGATAGCCTCGCGCGACCAGCAGGTCGACCTGTTGCATTTTCAGGCGGGCATCGGTTGAATTGGTCATCTTACCGTCCTTTTCATATGGGGTTCAGCTGGCGCCTGTACGGCGCGGCTGGATGCTGCTCAGTCGCAGAAATCGGCTTTCAGCACCGTAGTGATTTTTTCATCGGTGTAACCGTCAGCTGCCAACTGCTGCTTTTCATCAACAAACGAACACATGCTCGAGTATTTCGAGTGGGCGGAATATGCCGTCGCTGCCAGCACATTGCAGGCGATGAAAAGCCCCAAGGCGATACGCGCCATATGTTTGGCCATATCATCTTTTTCATTGGCGATTTGCTTCCAAACCGCCTGTTGGTTGGTAGTTGCAAAGCTCATCTGCCACTCTCCCTTCGTCAGATTGCTAGCAAGGCGCTAACCTTTTCGCTTCATGCATTTTTTACCGCACAAGGACGGCGTTAACGAAATAGAAACACCTTTTAAAATTGATCTTCTATTAATTCGAACAATAAATTTTTACGATAATTGGCAGGGGAAGTGGTATTTCACCAGTTCGACATAGTTTTACTGCAGCAGACGATGCAGGAAACGCCGCTACGCTAGGCCCACAATCTTGTGCGTCTGTAATCCAAGTCGCCAGTAAGGATGCGCCAGGCAATAACGCGCAGTCGCCTCGACATTGCGGTGCGAGGCCTCCTCATCCCCTAAGACCTCCAACGGCTGGAGGATAAAATGTCGAAAATCAAGGCTTTCAAACCTATCAGGCTGGGCGTCGGCTTCGATTTGCGGATAGACTAGCTTCAGCTCGTGACCACAGGTTTGCACAACCTTAGCTGACCCTTTGGGACTCACGCAGATCCAGTCGACCCCATCGGTTACCGGAATGGTGCCATTCGTTTCTATGGCGACCTCAAATTCTCGCGCATGCAGCTCGCTAACCAGGGCGGCATCCAGTTGCAAGGTCGGTTCTCCGCCGGTGCATACCACATAGCCTCCCTCACCACCGGGCCATTTTGCGGCCACGGCATCGGCCAATGCATCCGCATCCTCGAACCGGCCTCCGCCCTCGCCATCCATGCCCACAAAGTCGGTATCGCAGAATCGGCATACCGCGGCTGCCCGGTCGCGCTCCAGACCGGACCACAGATTGCAGCCGGCAAACCGCAGAAATACGGCGGCTCGGCCCGCCCGGGCACCTTCGCCCTGCAGGGTATAGAAAATCTCCTTCACTGAGTAACGCTTGCTCATCCGCTTGACCGATAGCTGCTCCAGCCAGTTGCTCTGAGCTCGCAGGCCGGGCAATCACCGCACCCGTAGCCCCAATCATGCCGCTTTGACCGATCGCCCAGATAACATGAGTGGGTATGCTCTACTACGAGATCAACAAGCGCATTTCCGCCAAGATTTTTGGCCAGCGCAAATGTGCCGGCCTTGTCAATCCACATCAGTGGTGTGTGCACAACCATGCGCTGGGCAAGCCCCAGTGACAAGGTCACCTGTTGGCTCTTGAGCGTGTCATCGCGGCAATCGGGGTATCCAGAGTAGTCGGTCTCGCACATCCCGCCGACCAGGTTGCCGATATCACGCCGGTAGGCCAACGCACCCGCCAGGGTAAAGAAAAGCAGATTGCGTCCGGGCACAAACGTGTTGGGCAGACCGTCTTGCTCGAATGCGATTGCCACATCATCGGTCATCGCCGTCGTGCCGAGTTGTTTGATGACCGAGGCGTCCAACACATGATCGGGGCCCAGCTTGTCTGCCCAGCCTGGAAATCTCTTAGCCAACTCCTTACGGAATGCTGGCCGTACGTCCATCTCGACGGCATGTCGCTGGCCATAGTCAAACCCGACGGTTTCAACCAGATCGAACTGCTGCAGGGCCCAGGCCAGACAAGTTCCGGAATCTTGTCCCCCGGAAAACAACACCAATGCAGATCGCTTACTCATTTCTCTAGTGCCGCCACGGCGCTGCACTTGCGGGTTTCCTCAACAATAACCCGGTTCAACGTCACCCCAGTATCGACAAGCTGCACCGGTCCGACAACGCGCAGCAGGTGATCCGCCATGTTTTCCGCCGTCGGATTGAACGGTACAGTCCTGATACTGTCGGCCACCACGTCCAGTTGCGCCACCAATTCGTCACGCTCCCACAACAATGTCCGGTGATCCCAATTGTCCTCCAGCCACTGGCACAGCTGTGATTTCATTACGCCGAAATCGATCACTCGGCCGAGCGCGTCCAGCTCCTCGGCAGTACACTCAAACGTCACCCGATAATTGTGACCATGCAGAAACCGGCAGCGGTGCTGATGCCCCACCACCCGGTGCCCGGCCGAAAAATCATGTATCCGTTTGCACGTGATCATGGCGTTCTTTCTGTCCAGTTTGCGGATGGTCTTAAGGCCGTGTGGGCGAATGCGCAACTCGCTTCACAATTGGTCCAAACACTTGCCGGTCAGCCAGAATTCATTTGAACCGGCAATTCCTTACGAAAAAAGACACGGTTGAACCCGTCTTCGTGCCAGCGACCGATCTCAGTATAACCGAGATAGGGATAAAGCCTTAGATTCTCGGTCATTTTGGCATTGGTATACAGCTCAATCGCCTGGATGCCCTGTTCGCCAGCCACCTTCTCGGCAAATTTGATCAGCTGCACACCGTATCCCATTCCCTGAAAATCCGGCCGCACCGCAACATTCTCCAGGTGGAGATGATCGTCACGTGCATAGAACACAATGAAACCGACAACCTCACCACTAACTGTCAGCACGTGGACGATGCCATCGGCGATCTGCTGATCGAAATCAGCGACCATCGGCGCCGGTCGCTTTCCGATCCGCTGCACATACATCGCATACGCCTCCTGGGCGCAATTCTGTATCCTGCGAAGATCGCTTTTTTCTGCTGGCCGGATACGCAAATTCCGAGCCTTTCCATAGTGAAACACCTTGGACCACTGTAGCCATACGACACATCAGCGGTAGATCCAGTTTCCGGCAACTATCAATTGGGAATTGTAGCAGATGGCGAACCTGCCGAAATGTCATTCTATTGATGTACTGGTTAGTTAGTCTCGCGATCGTTGGTAGTTGCGTTCAATTGGCCAATCGCGTCTCGTTGGCCAAGTTCTTACCCCACACTCCCTTGGACTCGAAGAGCTTGCCGGGCAGGCTCTCCGGTTTTTTGGCAAAAGTGATCTAGGGTGTAGTGGAATTCAGTTCACGTCAGTAAGTGAATCTGAATCTCAATGAACCTAGCGTCCAGCCAGTTTGTCGGCCATTACGGCTATCGTCTTTTGATAGACCGTCGCCCGGTTCCACTGCTTGATCACGCCATAATTGGCAGAGCCAGGCTTCCAGCCACCGCCTGCGCGCCAGCCATAGGCCCGCAGGTAATTCGCCGTCGAGGCCAGAACATCCGGCGTCGAGCGGATAAGATCACGCCGTCCGTTACCGTCAAAGTCAACGGCAAATTTGATATAGGATGACGCGAGAAACTGCGTTTGGCCGATTTCCCCGGCCCATGCGCCACGCATCTCCGTTGGGCTCATATCGCCACGCTGGACGATCCGGAGCGCACTCATCAGTTCATTGGTGAAGAACGCCGAACGCCGGCAGTCATAGGCGAGCGTCGCTAGCGAGCGCAGCACCGACATCCTTCCGGAATTTCGGCCATAGCCCGTTTCCAGCCCCCAGATCGCAACGATCACCGGTGCCGGTACGCCATAGCGCCTTTTGATGCGCTTCAGTGTGCCGGCATGCTTTTGCATCTTACGCTTGCCCTGTCTGATCAGTGCGTTGTTGACCCTGCGCGCATAAAACTGATTGAACGTCAGCTTGAACGATTTCTGCGAACGGTCGAGCTTGACCACCCGCCTGTGGTAGGTAACGCCATCGAGCGCTGCAGACAGAACTCGTTTCGAAATGCCCTGATTGGCCGCGCTCCGTTTGAATCCTTTGAGCCAGCGGTCAAAACCGGCCCCGGTGTTGCCGCAACTGGCCGCCTGTGCCGAAGCACCCCCTATCAACACGACCGCCGCTAAACAACATCCCGCCAGAATCATCTTGCTCATCAAGCCCTCCGGTTCTGCACTGCCGACCGACCTATAGTATTATCCGGCCAGCAGCGTTTACAACTGCGACAGGCACTGGATTAGGGTTGTCCTTTGATTGAAAAAATCGACAACGAGGAACCTGATCAACTTCCTTTAGTTGGCGGAAGACTCAACCCACACATTGTTTCAATCTGACGCCACTGTTTGCTAGCGCAGCTTCAACCGCTGCCGATTGATATTCTTGAGCAATTCCATGGTCTTGGGCTGCCCCTTGATGGCTTTCTTGGCCCATAGGAGCGAGCGTGAGACAGAGGCAGCCCATCTGCCTTTCACGGTCAAGCCATGCGCGTGGTCGTAGAGCACCACTTGCTCGTTGCACCAGTCCATTTTATAGGCTTCATCTCCGGCCAGGAAATCATATTGCGAAAGCCCCGCCCTCACCGCCAGCTGCATGGTCTTGACCAGCAAAATAGTGCCTGGCGAATACTTCATTTTGCCATTGGCCGGGTGCGACGTGATGAACACTGAGTAACAGTCCGGCCCGACCAGGGCGATAATGATCGCAGCCACATCATCACCAACATAAAGGCCGTCGACCCGCAGTCTGCGTTGCCCGTCTGGCATCTCGGCGAGCGCCACAAGGGTACGCTCCAAGATGGTTCCATCAACGTCGTCGCTCGCAAAGGCATCAAATGGATTCCGGTCACCGCTCCTCTGCAGCTGTTCGGATTTCCAGGCTATCGCCTGGCGGATCAGCCTGCACCGCTCAACCGGTCGTTTTTCGCACTTGAATCGCAACCTGCCGACTCGGCCGAGCTTGTTCGCTTTTTCCCGCAAGCGCCGTCGCGATTTCGAGCCGCGCAGTGAGGCGTAGAAATCTTTCCAGCCCGGTTGCAGATTGATGAGATGCGCACTGCATGACCCCGTCACCGCCGCCGCATTGATGAACCGGTTTGGCTCACCGGCGACCCTCTCCGGCTGCTTTGTAAATTCGATCAGGTCGATCGCATCGCAGGCATTCAGGACCCGATGCCAAATTTTGTCAGCTAGCGCGCGCTCACAGCGAGCAGCAAACGCCGCATCGATAAGCGGCGCATTGTAATCATTGACACCCTGGCCCAGCCAAATGAGCCTTGCCACGCCGACAGATCGCTGAACCGCCAGCGGCAGGATGAACCGCAGGTGACACCCTTCATATCCCAGCACAACAAATGGCTTATGCCCATTCGCACGACCACCGGCCGCATACCAGGCCTCGACCCAGGCAATATCCTGAAACGGCGTGAACCAGGCCGCGCCCTGAAATTCCCTCCACACGTCAGCAACACTCTCAAGATCCCTTGCGGCGTAAAGGCTGAGGCCTGAGGTCCGGCCAATGAAATCGGCATTCCGTACGCCCACCTCGCCGGCAATCGGCGCCTGTGACTCAATTTCCACCGGCGGCATCGGACCGGGCGAGCAGTGGGCCTTCTGCGCCTCTTGCTGTGTACCCTTGGCTGACAACCCGTTCGTCCTGCACTTTTCTCGCCAATTCCGCGACCATGTGTGCCACAAATTCATTAACGCAATGCGATTAACACCGGCTCACGACTATGCTGGCACAAT